>JAYWHB010000378.1:0-3513 GCA_043777915.1 Deinococcales bacterium | reverse complement strand
GATTCTTTTTGTAGCGCCATGGTTGGTAGTACCCCTCGAGTATCACAAATCACGGCGCAAACGAGCGGCTGCCAAGAAGGTACAAGCATAGAGGGCTGCACTGACCACAAAAACAGGCAAGTAACTTAAACGGTCTGCCATCCAACCGCCAATAATCGGCGTAAAGACGGCAATACCAACCAAGGTATTACTTGTACCAATCCATTTACCGCGAAGTTCAGGTGAAGCCAAAGATAGAATGTAATTGGCATTGGCAAGCATAATCCCAGCATTGCCAACCGCTTGGCAAATAAAAACCAGCGCAAAATAAATCCCCGCCCCTTTGGGCATGATAAAGGCTAAAATTGGCGCAGCTAAGCAAAAACCAAGCGCAATCCGAATGATTCGTCTCGAGCCGTACTGCCTTGCGACCCTTGTCCAAATGGTATTGGATAATGGGGCGATAATCCCCACGGCAATTAAAAATGTACCGATGGCTTCTCTGCCAACCACCACGTTCCGCAAGGCATGGGCTGTAAAAAACGCATCGCCAATTGTGGCGGTGGCAAAAAGGACGCGGTACAGCACATAAGAACGAAAATCTGCACTTGAAGCGAGGGTTTGTGGAATTGCCAGTAAATCATCCCAGATATTGGTGGCTTTGGGTTGTGCAGGATTGTCTGGTGGTTCGTCGGACAAGCCAAAAAAGTAATAACCAAAACTAAAGGTCACTGCCCCTAATGCAAAAATCAGGGTGTAATCCCACGGAAAAACCAGACTCGAGCCGAGAATAGCCCTGATAGCAAAACCAGCCCCTAAAGCCAGTAACCCGCCCCAAAGGTTACGAGTCCCAAAAAATCTTGGGCGGTCTTTGGCGGGAATGGTTTTGCCAACACTCTCGAGCCACGGTAAGCCGCTCACCCCACTGGCAAGGCTATTGGCGATTAAAGCCAGTAAAAAGGCGACAAGCAAAAACTGCGGCATCGAAGCAAAAACAATCGTAGATAAAACAATCGTAGCCAGCGCTGTCGAGCGCACCAAACTGGCAGCGCGGTAGACATCTACTTTTTTGGGAATATGGCGCACCGCCGCACTGACAAAGATTTGCGGCAGTAACCAGCCGCCCACAGCAATAGCAGGCAGCAAACCAATCACCCAATTGGGCGCTGCCAGCGCAGCCACAAAACTGGTCAGGACAATTCCGGGGTTTAAGAAACTGTCGCCCATCGAGCAGAACCAGCCATTTAAGACCCCAGCCGCATAAGAACGCGACCATAAAAAACGTTTCTCTAAGCCTTGCAGTACAGGTTCAAAGACACCAGCAGGTGGTCTGGAAGATAAGTCAGACACCCCAGAAGCATACGCCCAACAAGGCTACTACTGCTTGGGTAACAATCTGCTACATGCCTGGGTAGCAAAAACGGTAGAATCAAAGTGATGAAAGAAGATTACACAACCGAACTCGAGCAAGGTGTAACCCCAGCCCGACTCGCAGAAATCGCAGGCACAACCGCCAGTGCAGTCCGCACCTTTGAGCAATTGGGGATGCTCGAGCCGCAAATGGTCGAGGGCAAAAAAAGATTTGATGCTTTTGCTTATTCGCGCTTAGAGCAAATTCTGACCCTGCAAACCGAAGGCTTAAAACTCGATGCGATTCTAAAACGCTTTGGCGTAGACCCAAAAACAGCCGCCGATAAAATGCGGGCAGAACTCGAGGCATTAAAAGCCAATCTCGATGCCAGTCGCGCTAAAATCCAAGAACTCAGCCAACAGTCACGGGCTGTGACCCGAGCCAATGAGTTTTTAATGACCAAAAAAGAACTTGCCGAACTCGAGCAGTTGCGCCAAAGCAATTTGCGCCGAGCGCTTTTGGTGGAGCAAAAAGCCAAAGCGATTAAAATGCAGCTTGAGTACCGCAATGCCAGCATGAGCATTACTCGAGTGGATTTGCCCCAAGCCAAACGCAAACCCAAGCAGCGCCTAAATTAGCCCATACACTGTCCCTAGGGCGTGTATACTTAAGGCGTGCTTGCCCTGATTTGCCGAACCGACAAAGCCCGTTTTGTGCTGTCCGCCGAACACGTCTCGAGAATCCTGACGGCTGCCACTTGGTTGCCGGTTGAGGGATTATCGGGCGGTACAGTTGGTGTGCTGAATGTGGCGGGGGCAAATTTGGCGGTGGTTGACCCGCGTGGGCGTTTGGCTCAAGCCCCCGTTGCCCTCAGTCTCGAGCATCATTTTGTTGAAATGACCCACCCGAGGCGTTTTTTACTGTGGGTGGATGCGGTTGAAGAATCCTTAGAAATAGCGGCTTCACAAATCGAAAAAATCAATACCAGTGCAGGTTCGGTGGCTTCACAACTGGTACGTTTTGCCGATGAAACCTTGCCGTTAATCAGCCCAGAGGTTTTTGACCCTGGCGAGCTAATTCGGGCTTAACAATGGAAGCCCTTGAATCACGTTTATTAAAAATTATTGAAAATGCCACGGGCTTACGCTTAAAAAGTAATCAAGTTACCCAAAGCCATGCGGCTTTATTACAACTGAGCTTAGAGCGCAACCAAGAACCCTTAGAAACGCTCGTCTGGCTCGAGTCTGAACCACTTATACTCGAGCGTTTTGCAGCCCAATTTACGATTCCAGAAACACATTTTCACCGTATTCAACCGCAAATGCAGGTGCTGCGAAAGCGCATCTTGCCAAGTCTATTTCAGTCACGTTTACCTCGTCGAGCATGGCGTTTTTGGTCGGCTGGGTGCAGCAGTGGCGAAGAAGTCTATACCCTGATTATTTTAGCGCTCGAGTTCTTAAACGAACAACCTTGGCAACTCGAGGTGCTTGGCACAGACTTAAACCCAGTTATTCTGGAACGAGCCAAAGCTGCCCTGTACAACGAATGGTCTTTTCGGGATACGCCGATGTTGTGGCGTGAACATTGGTTTAGCCAACAAGCCGATGCTTGGCAACTGCTTGACAAGGTACGCCAATATGCCCGCTTTGAACTGCTGAATTTAATAGCCGATGCTTGGCAAGTGCCATCAGAAATGGATTTAATTTTATGCCGCAATGTCACGATTTATTTTTCTAATCGCACAGCCCAAAAAATCTATGAACGCCTTGCGGCTCGGCTGAGTATGGGCGGTTGGTTGGTTTTAGGACCTTCTGACCCACCTCCGACTCGGCAGACTTTAGAAAAAGCCAATTTACAACCAGTCTTTGAAGATGGGGCAATTATTTGGCAACGGGTCTCGCAAGCCGAACTGACCCCGCATCTGGCTCGAGTCCCGTGGCTTGAAGAAGGTGCAACTACAAAACACCCAAGTTTAGAAGTCACACCACGCCTCAGCAAAACCCCGAGTTTGGAATTTATGCCTCGGGTTAGCAAAACCCCAAGTTTGGAGTTCAAGCCCAAGCAACCAACCCTCGAGCTTCCACGCCGCCCACCGACCAAAGAAACACCGCCAGCCAATGCCACCATCGAATTGCCACCTTATGAACCCCCAATAGACCCAAACAGCCCTCCGCCGATTGTTC
>JAYWHB010000377.1:0-3519 GCA_043777915.1 Deinococcales bacterium | reverse complement strand
TGGCAATTGGTATTACTTCTCGAGTCTGGTCTTGGGCTGAGTTGGTGGTCACGACTGTTTGGGCTTTAGCTGCGCGGAATCATTCCACTTAACTACCTGAAGTTTATTGAACCTAATCAAACCAAGCCACGTATCTCGAGTTATGCGATTCTTATTTTTATTGTTGTTTGTATCCTGCACCAGCACCCAAGTGCTTACAGACCCAAGCCTTGGTACTCTCGAGCGAAGTGGTATTTTTTACCATGTTGTTCATACGGGAAGCGGCACAGCCAAGCTACTTAAGCAAACCGATGGCAGTTTCATCGTGCGCTTAGAAAATTTCCAGACCGAAAATGGTCCTAAACTCGAGGTTTATTTTTCTAAGGCAGTTAAACCCAATTCAAGCGCGGCTGTCTCGAGTGCTGGTTTTATCAATCTGGGAGACTTAAAAAGCATCAATGGTTCGCAGAATTATGCTGTGCCAGCCGGTACGGACATCACCCAATTTAAGAGCGTGGTGATTTGGTGTACGACTTTTAGCGTTAATTTTATCAGTGCGCCCCTCGAGTAACACAATACGTCTCTCTCGAGTGATGTAAACTACCCCATGAGCGAAGATTACCAAGGACGGGTTGGCGATAGTGGAAATTTAATTGGTTCAGAAGTAGACCCTAGTTTTGTCGAAGACGGCGGCGGGATTAAAACTGTGCGTGGTGGTGGCAAAGCCCGTGGCTGGAATGGCATTCGCTACAAACAAGGCATGAGCGGCAAAAACGCGGGTACAAAAGCCTTGTCCATGAATGTAGCAACGATTGCCCCAAGCGGTATTGCTTACGCCCATATTCACGATGGTTTTGAAGTGATTTTATACATCCTGCAAGGTCATTTGCGGCATCATTACGGTCAGGGGCTAACCAAAACCGTAGACCATGAGGCTGGGGATTTTATTTATATCGAAGCGGGTGTGCCGCACGAAGTTTATAATTTATCAGATACCGAAGAAGTCGTGGCTGTCGTCTCGAGAAGTGCTGCCGATGAGTGGGATAAAATTATTCCATACGATAAAAACGCAAAGTAATCATGGCTCGAGTCACGCCGCGTTTAACTTTTGACCGTGGAACGTTGCTGCTGCATCCACCACCGTCGAGTGGCGCATGGGCTGGAATTGCCGAGTGGGATGACCGCATTGAGCGGCTTCGCGCCCCTGCATGGCAGTACAGGCGTTTACTCGAGGGTTTACGGCGCGACAATGTGCTGCTGGAAGATAAAGCCAAGGCGTTTGAGAATCTGGACTTAAAACTGGCACTGACTCGGGAACCTTTTGCCCACCAAAGCGCCGCGCTCGAGGCGTGGATAAAGGCTGGTCGGCAAGGTGTGGTGATACTGCCAACTGGTAGCGGTAAGAGTTTTTTGGCGATGCTGGCAATGCAGCGCACCCAGCGCAGTACCCTTATTTGTGTGCCAACACTGGATTTAATGCACCAATGGTACGCCAATTTGCAAGAAGCTTTTCCAGATACCGAAATCGGTTTGCATGGCGGCGGCTCAAAAGACCTCTCGAATATCTTAATCAGCACCTATGACAGCGCTCATCGGTTAATTGAACATAACGGCAACCGTTGGGGCTTTTTAATTTTTGACGAAGTGCATCATCTGGCAGGCGATTTATACAAAACCATTGCTGAGTACAGCCTCGCGCCGTATCGGTTGGGTTTAACCGCCACACTCGAGCGACCAGACGGGCGGCACTCGAGTATTCTCGAGCTTGTTGGACAAGTTGCGTATCGGGCGAACCCCGAGGACTTAGCGGGAGGAGCGCTTGCACCATACGATTTGGTGCGTTTAAGTGTGGAATTATCCAGTGCTGAACGCGAAGAGTATAACGCTCACCTCGAGACCCGTTCGGCATTCCTCAAAAAACGCAACATTCGTTTATCGGGTTTGGATGGCTGGTCAAGGTTTATTCGTGAATCCGCTAAAACCCCAGATGGTCGCCGTGCGATGCTTGCCCACCGTGAACTCAAACGCCTTTCCAAAGCCAGTGATGCAAAATTACGGATTCTGGATGAGGTGCTACAAGCCCATCTCGAGGAACGTACCCTGATTTTTACCGATGACAACGAAACGGTGTACGATATTTCCAAGAAGTTACTCATTCCAGCCATTACCCATCAGACCCCAGTTAAAGAACGGCACAGCCTCCTCGAGATGTTTCGTAGTGGTGCATACCCCATCTTGGTGGCTTCTCGAGTGCTGAACGAAGGGGTGGATGTTCCCGAAGCCAGTCTTGCAGTGGTGCTAAGTGGCACAGGCAGTCACCGCGAACATGTGCAGCGCCTTGGGCGGATTCTGCGTGCCAGACCGGGTAAACGTGCCAAGCTGATCGAAATGGTTTCTAAGAACACACTCGAGGAAGGCACAGCCAAGCGTCGCCACGAAAAACTCGAGCCGATAGAACCCAAAAAACCGCGTGAAGGACTCGAGAAAATCCAAACTGCGCTGAGTTTTGATGACCTGATGGGTTTATAACGTTGCCAAAGCCCAAGTCGGACGCACACCCACATCCAAAGGGTCGCTCGGTTCACCTCGAGTTGCCCGAAGCCAAGCTGCCAAGGCAATCATTGCACCATTGTCGGTGTTCAATTGGGCTGGTGGAAAAATCACTTCGGCTTTTATTTTAGGGCTGCGCTCGGCAAAAACTTTGCGTAAACGCTGGTTGGCTGCTACGCCACCCGCCACCACAATTTTATTTCTCGAGTGCGCCTTGGCTGCGCGTAAGGTGGTTTGCACCAGACTCTCGACCATCACCCGTTCAAAACTGGCGGCTAAGTCTTCAGTACCAATCTCGAGTTTGCCAGCGTTACGGGCTTCTACCGCCAACCGTGCTTGGTTTTTAATCCCACTGTACGAAAAATCAAAACCAGATTGCCCAAGTAACGGTACGGTAAACGGATAGGCTTGGTCATTGCCCGTTAGTGCCGCCTTAGAAATCGCAGGACCCCCCGGGAAACCAAGCTCGAGCAGTCGTGCCACCTTATCAAATGCCTCGCCTGCCGCGTCATCACGGGTTGCCCCAATCAAACTGTACTGCCCAGCAATTTGGCAATCAAACAAATGGGTATGCCCACCCGAAGCAATTAACGCCAAGAACGGCGGCTCGAGGTTTGGCGAACTGGCAATCGCGCTTTGAATATGCCCCTCGAGATGGTGCATCGCATAAAAGGTTTTACCCGTACCAAACACCAAGCCTTTGGCGTACATCAGACCAATCAGCAGCGAACCAGCTAATCCGGGTCCTTGTGTGACCGCAATCACATCTATGTCCTCGAGTGACAAATTCGCATCGGTTAATGCCAATTGCAGCACTTCATCCATACTTTCCAAATGCGCTCGAGAAGCCAGTTCGGGCATGATTCCACCAAACGCCCTGTGCAAACTCTGCGACGCAATGATATTGGCTAGGATTTGACCGTCTTTGACAATCCCCACACCTGTATCATCACAACTGGTATCAATGCCAAGAACAATCATCGGTCAAAT
>JAYWHB010000376.1:0-9846 GCA_043777915.1 Deinococcales bacterium | reverse complement strand
AAGCAACGACCCAAGCATCCGCATTGGCAGCGCTCGAGCAATCGCCTCTACGAAATCAAATTCGGATTTATCAGCCACAGCCTCAATCACTTCACGCGCTAAAAGTCGCACTGCACCCTCGTATGCCAGTACCTCTCGCCTCGAGAATGGCGCACCCACCAAGCGCCGGTAAGCTGTGTGCTGCGGCGGGTCAAGTTCCATCATCGTGCGTCGTGCCTCGGTTTCTTCGAGGTTCATGTCCTCGAGTCGAATCCCTTTGGCGCTCGAGAAAACTTGCGGGTTTTTAGAGATGGTAAGCACATCATCGTAGCGTGTGACCGCCCAGAAACCTGTTCCACCCGTTTCCGGAATCCAAGTCAAACCACTCGAGTCTCGCAAGCGCTTGAAAGCTGCATGAGGCACACCTTGGGTGTAGGTGTCATGCGAGAGAATGTCGGCACTTGAATCAGAAGAAATGTTCATTTTGCTCCTACGTGGGCGAGGCGTGCCTCGCCCCTACGGTTAGAGGAATGGGAGGTAATAGTTTTTTTCCCAGTCGGTCACGGCTGCCGTGAATTTATCCCATTCGGCTCGTTTGACGGCTTCAAATTGCAGGACAACTTCTTCGCCTAGGGCAGCCCGCAGGCTCGAGTCGGCTAGAAAGGCATCAAGGGCAAGGCTTAAGTCGTTCGGGACATGGCGGGTGGTGCTTTGATGCTCTAAACAATCTTGTTCTTCGGGCGCGGGTAACTCGAGGTTATTGGTCAGTCCAAGACGGGCGGCATGAAGCACCACGGCTGTGGCGAGGTACGGATTGGTTGCCCCGTCGGACATGCGGTGTTCGATGCGGGTGGCACTGCCTCGTTCGGCTGGAATTCGCACGGTTGCGCCTCGGTGGTCATAACCCCAATTTGCCCAGTAGCCAGCCAATTGCGCGGGACGAAGGCGTTTATAGGCGTTGACCGTTGGGGCGCAGATGGCTGCCATACCTTCGTGATGATGGATTAACCCCGCGATACAAGATTTTGCTAAGTCTGATAAACCATCTTCGCTGCTGACATCCGACATGGCGTTTTTGCCGTCTTTATCCTCGAGTGAAAGATTGACATGGAAACCATTGCCACCACGGTCAGCAAAAGGCTTACCGATAAAGGTTAAAAGTAAACCCTTACGGGCTGCGATTTCCCTTGCCATCAGCTTAAACAACAACACATCATCCACGGCTTTTAGGGCATCGGTGTACTCGAGGGTCAGTTCAAAGGCTGGGGTGTCGTATTCGGAGTTAATACTCTCAATTGGCAACTCGCATTGCCTCGCCACTGCCATAATCTCATCGAACAAACCCACAGGGTCAACCGCTAAACCCGTACCGTAGACATAGGCTGTTGGGGTTGACCATTCGCGCCAGCCACCAGCCCCGTCAGGTTCAAGTACCATCGCCTCGAGTTCAATCCCGACTTTTGGGTTGTACCCCAGTTCTTGCCATGCAGCAATGGCTTTTTTCAGGACAGTACGCGGTGCAATTTCAAGTGGCTGACCTCGGAATGACAAATCGCCAATCACCACACCTGTGTTGGCTTCCCAACCGGGGCGTACCTCGGACATGGTGATGCTCAAGTCAACATCGGGTAGCCCCTCGAGTAACTTTGCTCCGGGCGCGGGGACCATGGTGCGGTCAAAACCAAGCGCAAACAACGAAATACAATGCCGTGTTCCTTTATGGGCAAGGTGAGCAGGTAGATACTTGCCCCGAGCCAAACCAAGATGGTCAGGAAAAAGCGCACGAATACGGTGATAATCAGACATAGAGACTCCTTTGGAGAGGCGACAAGGCAAGGGCAAAAGGCAAAAGGCAAAAGGCAAAAGGCAAAAGGCAAAAGGCGAAGGGCAAAAGGTAAAAGATAAAGACTTGAGTGCAAGGTTTATTGTTTTATTCTTTCGTAGGGGCGAATCTTGTGTTCGCCCTGTGAGACGGTATTATTTGGATTTTTACCAAAAAGCTGTTGATTTTTATGTCGTATTCGCCAATTCCCTTGTGACATCAATCAGCACTTGGACATCATCTTCCGAGGTTCGGAAATTGACAAAACATGGTCTTAGACAGGTTTTATCGTCCACCACAGCACTCGAGATGTAGACCCTGCCGTCCAACTGCATTTTTTTGACTAGCTCGAGATTATGGGCGTTCAGGGCTGGCTCGTTGCCTTGTAAATGGGCTGGAACATGACGATACGGCACAGTGGATAGTTGTGGCTCGAGCAGCAACTCGAGGTCTGGGGCATTTTTCACCAATGTAGCGCAGAGTTGGGCTTGCTGGATGTTGCGTTCAATCGCGGCTCGGTACTGACTCGCACCATGTACCCGCAAGGCTAACCAGAGTTTTAAGGCTCTAAACGGACGGCTATACTCGAGGGTGCTATCCACTGGGTTAAGCGGTTGGTCTTGGTCATGGAGCATATAGGATTCGTTGTGCGAAAACGCTTTGGACAGGGCGTGTTTATCTTTGACCAGCACCAAACTACAGGCTTTGGGCAAGTACAACCATTTGTGGGCATCTATGCTGATTGAATCGGCTTGATCGAGACCCACAAAGCGGTGTTTGGCACTTGGCACAGCCGCCCCCGGCAGACCATATGCACCGTCTACATGCAGCCAGATACCATATTTTTTAGCGATGTCTGATAGGGCTTGTATCGGATCAATTGCCCCCGTTAAGGTTGTTCCAGCCGTTGCCACAATTGCCACTGGGGTAATGCCTTGTTGAATATCTGATTGAATTGCCACTTCTAGGGCATCAACATCCATACGGTGATTCTGGTCAATACCAATGCCACGCACAAAATTCGCACCAATCCCTAACACTTCGGCGGCGCGACGTACCGAATAATGGGCTTCTGAAGAACAGTACAAAGCGGCTGTGCGACCATTCAAGCCCGTGAAACGCGAATTGGGCAGTGCAAATTCTCGAGCCGCCGTTAAAGCTGTTAAATTCGAGACCATTCCACCACTGGTAAACGCCCCTGCCGCAAACGGATAGCCAATCAATTCTGCTGCAAAACGAAGCGCCTGCGCCTCGATTAAATCGGCACTTCGGGCGGTGGTTGCCAAATTGACATCGAAGGTCGAAGCCAAAGCATCGGCTAGAACACCGACTTCTAAGCCACTCGAGCCGACAAAAGCAAAGTAACGTGGACGCGCTTGCGCCAAACTGGTATCCAAATACAACCGTGCCTGCTCGAGTGCCAAAAGCGCTGGCATTGGCGTGTCCGCCAAGCCCGTTGCCGCTAGGTCACGTAAAGAATCGGTGACATCAGGTTCAACTGCCCTTGCTTGGTCAAAACTCTGCCAAGCCTCGGAAATCACTTCGCTGGCTCGAGCTAAAAGCTCATGGCGTGCAATATCAAGTGGCAGACTCAAACGCGGATTCATAATTGATCCAATTCAACCATAGGGGCGAACCCTTCTTGACCCCAAAGCAGCACCTGACGGGCTTCTTGCTCATAAGACAGCACCTCACAGGCTATTCGCGCTTGGGTCGCCTGTGTTCGCCCTGTGAGCGCCGATAAAAACACATTATCAATTACGGGCATCTCGAGTTCGGTTTGGGGCTGGGGAAAAACAAATGACGTTTCGGGGCAGGGCGAGGCATGCCTCGCCCCTACGGGGGTTGGGAAGCCGTTTTGGGCAGCTATTTCTTGTAATTGGGTTTCGGATAATTCATGTGGGTTTGGGAATTGGGTCTCGAGGGCGGCTCGAGTTTCAAATGGCACTGTGGCTAGGAACGGGCAAGCATTTTGGGTGGCTCGAGACAGGATTTCTTGGGCTTGGGCTAATCGGTTCATGTGGTCACACTCCCGTTATACGCCTCGAATTGCTCGTTTTCGGAATCTATGGCGGCTTGGTCAAAGCGAAAGTATGAACGGGGCGGCAAAATCCCCCAGACATTGCTGGCGTGGGCATCATCGGGATAATCGCGTGGGATATGGTCGGTTTGTAATTGCTCGAGGTCGCCGCAAAGTTCGATAAACATGTCTTCTTCGGGCATTCTAAAGTAACTGTATAAATTCCTCGCCATGCCGTGCCGCCCAGGACCCCAGACAATATGACGTTTGTTCTTGCCAAGGTGGTCAAGGGCAAGCCTAAAGGCACTCCAATCGTTGAGTTCAAATGCCAAATGATGAATGTGCGAAATACCTTTCTCGAGAAATGCCAGTACGTGATGGTCAGCATTGACGTGTAGCCAAACACCTTCCGCGCCGATTCTGTCAGTCAGTTTGAAACCAAGTTTTTGAATGTACCAATTGGTCATTTGTTCAACATTTCTGGTTAAATAATTGCAATGCCCAAATTTGCGTGGATGAAAAGCGGGTGTTCGGCTTGAAAATTGCCATTCTGGATTGCGGGTCTCGGTTGGGCGTACCCGTTCAATTAAGACCACTTTGTTGTCCTCTGGGTCTAGGATTTGCAGCCCAGAACCACGTAATCCAACGCTAATTTCTTGGGTGTGGACATCGCGGCTCTCGAGTTCGGCTTTTGCCATTTCAAGTGTAATTCCAGTCTCGAGTTCATAGGCAATGTATTCAATGCCACGCAAGGAGGACGGGATTAAACGCAAACAATAATCTTCATGGGCGCAACGTAAAAAACCCTCGCCATCCACAATCTCGCCGTGTAAACCGAGTAAATGCGACCAACGACTAAACGCCTCCTCGAGATTGACCACCCGCACCGCCGCATGATGAATACCAAAAATCAGTTTCATAATTCACCTCTGGCGACTCGAGCCTCAGCAACATCCTCGGGAATTGCCAATGCCACATGGAGTGTTGCTGATGTCACTTCTGGTTGAATCCCGACAGGCACTAAATCTCGCTCGAGTTCTATGATTCGGTTCTCAAGCCGCCCAATTCCCGTTATTTCGACTGCCACGACATCACCCGGATTGACTGGTCTCGAGTGTGCTGGTGTACCCGTAAACAGCACATCACCCGCCTCGAGTGTGACTAGCCGTGCTAAATCAGCAATTTGATACGCCACACTAAACATTAAATCCTCACCGATGTGGCTTTTTTGCACCATTTCACCATTGACAAAGGTTGTTAAGGTCAGGGTACTTGGGTCTAAGTCGGCGGCATCCACCAAATACGGACCCATCGGCGCAAAACCATCTTGACCTTTGACCCGCACCATTGCCCCACGGTCAGCGTGGCGAAAATCATGGACTCCAAAATCATTGACAATTGTGTAGCCAGCCACGTACTCGAGTGCCTCCTCGAGCCGCACATTCTGGCAGCGCTTTTTAATCAGCACCACCAATTCACCTTCGTAATTGAGGTACTGACAACCCTTCGGACGCGCTACGGTTGCGCCATGACTCGAGACTGTACCAAGTGGCTTGATAAACCACGCTGGTGCGTCAGGCAGTTTCTTCATTTCGTACTCAACGCACCGACTGCGGTAAGTTAAATGGGTCGCAAAAATTTGACGTGGTTCTATGGGACTCAAGAATTTCGCTTCGGACTCGAGAACTCGAAAACCATCATCTAAGACCAAATACTCTCCCTCGAGAATCGCGTGGAGGGCTTGACCATTGTGTAAAATTCGGGCGTGTTTCATCTTTTTACCTCGAGAAGGGCAGATTTGTCTTGTTGGGCGAGAACTTTTCCGCCGTGGACAGTGTAGGCAAAACTAAAACGGTAGCCTTTAAGAATTTCTGTCGGGGCAATGGCGTTTAAGTCTTCTATCGTGTCTGAGCCTAGGGTTAGGGTTGCGTCGCCCTCCCAGATTTCTGTGGCGCTGCGGTCAAAACCTCCGCTTTGAACAAGTTCGTAAATATCGGGGACTAAACCATCGTAAGCTGGAAAATGCCTTGTGTTGTGCATCGGTGGGTCATTGACGGTAGGACCTGTCTTCGAGATTTCACGTAAGGTCACGCTGGCTTTTGCCACAAATTTACTGCCTGCGGTGCAAGTTGCACTGAACTTACCGCCAGCCTCAATACGCGGTGCGGCTTTGCCAACAGGAAAAGTCCGTGTCAGATGGATGTTGCCTAGTTTCTTTGGGAAGCCCTGAATGTAACCACGGTACATCGCAAAGTCTTTATCCACCCAAATATAAACGCATCTC
Source organism: Deinococcales bacterium (assembly GCA_043777915.1). GTDB lineage: Bacteria > Deinococcota > Deinococci > Deinococcales > JAAFIG01 > JAAFIG01. The sequence continues at coordinate 3,741 of JAYWHB010000376.1, read as the reverse complement.
GAGGCGGGTTTACCCTGATATTTACAACCCACGACCAAGAAAAATTCTTTGTACTGGGCTTGAATCGGGTCATCAAGTTCATGCAAATCATCCGAGCAACTTTGCCAATCAGCAAAAATTGCAGCAACTGCTCCGGGGTCGTCGGCTGGCTCGAGTTCAGGGGGTAAAAGCGCAATCACCGCTTCTGGATTGGTGCGGTACTCGACAATCAAAAAATCACCAGAATAATGCCAAGGTGGAGGCGGTACAAGACTCGCCCGACCATCGGGTGAGAGCGGAAAGGTATAACCAATCGGTGGTTGACGCATAAAACTCCTTCGGAGAGGTAAAAGGCGAAAGGCGAAGGGCAAAGGTTAAAAGCTCGAGTGCAAAATTTATTGTTTCATTCTTTCGTAGGGGCGAACCCCTGTGTTCGCCCTGTGAGACAACATAAATTTTCTAGTTCAAATCAAATTGTTTTTTGTTGGGGAGGGTCTTCTTGACCTTACTGCGCCACCTGACAGGGCTGGGTCGCTTGTACCCTCCTTGTGAGACAATATAAATTGTGTTTTGGTTCGAGACTTTGCGGTGTTGGGCGAGGCATGCCTCGCCCCTACGGTGGATGATTGATGTTTCTCGAGATTTTTAGCTATTGGCGGCTGTGTTGTAAGCAACATTCATTAGGCTTTGTAATCGTCTGTACCACGGCTCTCTGCCACTGCGGAGGTGCGAATTGGTCAGGACAGCCACAGAGACATCGTTTTCTGGGTCTATAAAAACTTGGCAACCGCTCGCGCCGCCGTGTCCAAAGGTTCTAAAACCAGCCAGTTCGCATTGCAGCGCCGGTAAATGCTCGGTTTGTAATGCCCAGCCAATGCCCCACGGCATCGGCGCAGTGGTGTCGTAGCCTTTGACTGATGGGTGAATGCCTGTCACGACCCCGGTTTGGTTGCGGGTCATGGCGGCAATGGTCGTATCTGAAAGCACTCGAGGTCCTGTCGGGGCAAAATGCAGCAAAAAACGCATCATGTCTTGGGCGGTGGTGGTGACTGCAAAAGCTGGGTGCGGCAGGCTTCGGGCGTAGCGGCTGTTGTACATTGCCCCGTCTGTGCCTTCTGCCATGACATTGCGTACCAATGCAAGGCGATGGTCTTGCTCTGGTGGTGTAGGGAAATAGGTGTTGTCTAAACCCATTGGCTTAAGAAGATAAGTTTTGACCAGTTCGGGAAGCGGGATACCCATGATATTCTCGAGCATTTGCCCTGCGATTAAGGTGTTGTAATCGGCATATGATAGCGAAGTCCCGGGCTTAAATAAGAGCGGTGCAGTGTAAGCCGTCTCGAGAATGGTACGAAATGGGGCTTGTTGCTCGAGCAGACTTTCCATGTTGGGGGCTTCGTAAATTAAGCCAGAGGTATGTGTGACTAGGTGTCTTAGGCGTATTTCCTCGCGTCCCTCGCCAGTGAATTCTGGGATGACGGCACTGGCTAAAGTATTGAGGGTAATCGCGCCCATCTCGACAAGCCGCATGATGGTCGCAACGGCATAGACTTTAGAGATAGAAGCGATTGCCCAAAGGGTGTTTTGGCACGAGACTTGGTTTGGGGCGGCGGCATAACGCTCGAGAACGATTTTACCGTGTTTGGCAGCAATCACCGCTCCTGCCGTAAAGCCGTCTTGGGCAATGTGTTGCTCGAGTAATTGTTGAAGGTTGGTATTCATAATTTAATCGTTAATGAGGCTTAACTGCTTAATACTGGCTAGGTTGATGGCTGTCCAAATGGCAGTTATCACCACTGCGCCAACGGTCATCCAAATGCCAATTGCGGGTGGTGAACCAGCCGGCGGGAATGGGACGACACTACCGTAAATTGCAAATATCGGGGTCAGAATCGCAAATGGTAAGACCACATAATTCCACGCTGGTGCATCTGCCCCAAGCACCTTAAACGCAAGGATGCCAAGCAGAATATAAATCAGGGAAATCAGCAGTGTTCCAGCCGTGGCTGATGAAATAAACATGTCTATTGGAGCAACGTTACTAATAACCGTCACAGCGATAAATAAAACGGCTAAACCAGCCACAAGTAAATTACCGCCAACAGGTGTTTTATAACTCGAGGTCGTGGCTAAAGCGCTTGGCAATAATCCGTCCCGAGCCAGCGCAAACCAACCCCGTGCTGCTGTGGCAGTAAAGGCGCTGGCAACCGCCAACATATCCACAATCAGGGCAATGTCTAACCAAGGCGCAATCCATGCCCCAATGTATTTTGTGCCGAGGGTACTTAATGGCGAGGGGTCTTTTGCCCAGTCACCAGCTTTGTCTATGCCAAAGCCAATGGCAGAAGCGTACAGCACCAACAAGTAAAAAATAGCAGCGATGACAACTGTACCAATCACGGCAATTGGAATGGTGCGTTTCGGGTTATTGGTTTCTTCGGATAAACTGGCACTGGCTTCAAAGCCAATAAATAAAGTAATCGCAAAAAGTACACCTTGGAACAAATTACCAACGTATTGTCCGCTAGGATTAAAAACCTCTAAGGTGTTGCCGTTTGCGCCACCCGCTACAATAATCGCCACCGCCAAGACCAGAATTGGTAAAACAGCCACCGCCGTTAAAATCAGTTGTACTCGAGTAGTGGTTTGTACACCAAAATGATTAAAGGCAAAAACAGCTGCCAGAGCCAGCAAAGACCAAACCCACCAAGGTAAATTCAGTCCTAGATAAGCTGTTCCAGCCATATTTGCAAAAAACCCAATCGCCAAATAAATTCCAGCCCCGCCTAAAAACATTGCCCCTAGAAAGTAAATCCCAGCCGAGAATGTCCCGAGAAGTGCGCCACCAGCGCGGCGCACATACTCGTAAATCGCGCCAGCCCCAGTAAAACGCTGGGCATAAAAAATAATTGCAAAGCCGACACAAATTGAACCAATTGCTCCGAGTAAAGCCGCCAACGGCGCAGCACTTCCAGCCGCACTTGCCACCAGTGTTGCCAGTAAACCAGCCGATAACACTGGTCCGATTGCCAGTGATTGGGCAATGGCATCAATCACCGTGAGTTTTGGAGCGCCCAATTGCTGTTTTTCCATTTTTTTGCCTCCTTGGTTATGCCGATGACGCTCAAATCAGCTTGTTCCTAAACAAATGTGCCTTTGCGTTGCATGATGTTTTTAATATCGCAGTAAAAATCAAAACTCCAATGCCCACCTTCGCGCCCAATCCCCGAAGTTCTCGAGCCGCCAAACGGAGCGCTTAAGTCACGCACATAAAAACAATTTGTCCAGACTGTGCCAGCTACAATTGCACTCGAGATGCGTTCGGCTTTGCTGGCATCTTTAGTAAATAACATCGCCGCTAAACCGTATTCTGTGTTGTTGGCAAGGGCAATCAGTTCTTCTTCGCTTGAGAATTTCTGGATCGTCAGGACTGGACCAAAAACTTCACTGCTTAGGATTTCAGCCCCTTCTGGGATGTGACTAAATAGCGTTGGTTGGTAATACAGCCCACCCAACTGGCTCGAGACTTGCCCACCAAATTCGAGGGTTGCGCCTGCGGCAATGGCACGTGTCACAAAACCATGCACCCGTTCTAAATGTGTTCGTGTCACCAATGGACCCACGACTGTGCTTGCGTCTCGAGGATCGCCCTGTTTAAGTTTGGCGGCTCGAGACTTAAATTCGGCTAAAAACCTATCGTATATCTCGTCCTGAACCAGTAAACGTGTACCGGACAAACAAACTTGTCCGCAATTATCGTAT
>JAYWHB010000375.1:0-9859 GCA_043777915.1 Deinococcales bacterium | reverse complement strand
TTTGGGGTGCTGTAACGGAATCGTAACGGATACCAACCAAAGCAGATAAAGGCAAGGCGGCGCGGCGTTGCTCGAGTGTGTCTTGGTGGCTGTGGTCATAACCCTCTGTGACCCGCTCAGAACTGTGTCCCATCAGCCAAGAAGTTAGTTTGGTGCTGACACCAGCTTGGCGCATAAAGGTACGGTAAGTATGGCGTAACTCATGCGGCGTTAAGTGCCTGACTTGGGCTTGCTTGGCAATAAAAGCAAAGACACGACGCAAAGAACGATGGTCTAATGGTGTGCCTACCTTGGAAGGAAAGACCAAGCCGTAATCAGTCCACTGGGTCGCCTTGTTGCGCTCGAGTGTTTGGGCTTGGTGGTGTTGCTCGAGCATGGCTAAGGTGTCGGGATGGACTGGAATAGTACGGGTGCTGCTTTTGGTTTTGGGTGTGCCAAAGCGCGGTGTTTTGCCAGCCCGTTCTACCGTTCGTAAAATAGAAATGTGCCTGGTGTGGTTGTCCACATCCTGCCAACGCAGAGACAACGCCTCACCACTTCTAAGACCAGTGGCAAGCATAAAACGGATTAGGGTCTCGAGCCGATGACCGCGTAAAACCTCAAGCGCTCGGGCGGCTTCGTCCTGACTCCATGCAAACTTTTCTTTGACGCTCCCGCCTGTTGGGGCTTTGACCTTAGCGGCGGGGTTCTTGGCTATCACATCGTCATCAAAGGCACGACCCAAAGCGGCGGCGGTAAAGTGCCAAACTTGGCTTTGGGTACTTTGCGAGTAATGCAAAAGCGAGTTCTGAAAACGCCTTAAATCGGCGGGTGCAACTTTAGACAAGGGGATATTACCAAGCACAGGCAACGCCAGAGAGATGTAATACTTGTGTAATTCGCGGGTGTGGTTTTTGCGCTTCGGGGCTTCCTCGAGTCTGAACCGCTCGAGCCAATCATTAAAGCGCATTTTGCCTAAACCATGCGCCTCACCTGTTGGGGCGTGTTTAATCACCTCGAGCAATTGCAGGGCGGCGGCTTGGGTATCGGCTTGGCGTTTGGTGTCCGTGCCAAAGCGAATAACTCGAGCTTGCCATTTACCACTAGGCAATTGCACCACACTACCAGCACCACGGGCGGCGCGTTGCTTGGGAGTGCCAAGGCGTTTGGCGCTTGGTGGTTTGGGCTTGGTTCGGATGGTGGTCACAATATGAAACATAACTCACCCGCCCCTTTGAAACTCGAGAACGGTTTTTTGTGGCAAGCTGTCTACCCAAACTTTGGGGACGCGATACACGCCCCCAAACTTGATATGTGGAATACTGCCAGACACAACGGCGTTATAGACGCTATCGTAAGCAACACCAAACAAGGTAGCCACTTCTTTGAGGCTGTACCAAGTGCGTTCAACCAATGGCGGGGTTTTCATGACAACACCCCACGGCTTGCCAGCATTCGAGCCTCGAGCAACAAGACAAACTCGAGTAGAATATCATCGCGGTCTTGTTCGTCTTGAATCACAAAATGGCACGGGCGGCTATTTAATGGTGCGATTTGCTCAGAGATAAAAGCCTCAAAACCGCGTTTGGTGCATTCGGTGGTGATAAATTCTACCAGTGCAGGGTCACGGCTTGGAATCTCGAGCTTTGCCCATGACACAAGGTTATGGGCGTTAAAGTTACCAGCCGTGCCTACACCATGAAAGTATAGGCAGAAGTCTGGGTGTTCTTGGGTGTACTGGGTCATGCTGTCACCCGCCGTTCAACTTTGCGACAAATGGAAGCCAATATAAACGGTGTGACTGGAAGTGCTACAGCAAACTCGGGAGTCTCGAGGGTGACAAAAACACCTGTAGGGCGCTTCTCGAGGCTTAAAGACACGCGGCTGCCATCGGTACAAAGCCACGACACGGGGCTTTTGAGTTCGGAAGCAAAGCCGATATTCTTACAAACATCGCAACCAAACACGCTAAAATTAAGCGCTGTAGGGCTTAACAATGGCTTGCACTTGGGACGGGTAGGGCATTTGGCGCGGCTCGAGATGCGGCGCGATTTGCCAGAGGGTGGGGCTTGTGGTATCCTAATCACGGTTTACGACCTTTACAGCAATTAACCTTGCTGTGAGGATGAAAGAAGGACGCGGACATTCTTGGCAGATTGCGCGTCCTTCGGCTTTTGTTGGATGCTCGAGCTATTAGACTCAAGCAAGGCGGCAGGGAGTAGCGAGTCCAGAATCACCCAAGCGCGTGTCTTTTGTTGACGTGCAAGACGCAAAATCCCATTACGGGCGCGGGGTGAGACTTTCATCATGACGGTGATAGCCATACGGATATGTTATACAAAAATGACGCATATGTCAATAATAGGTGCATATGTTTTTTGCACCATATGCGGTAATTTTTTGAAATGGCAAAAATTGCTAAGACACCTCGCAAGTCACCTACTACCCCTCGTATGACGCTGTATATGCCCATAGAAGCCCAAGAGGAGATAATACGGGCGGCGACAGATTTAGAAATTTCTATCTCTGAGTTTGTTAGACAAGCAATAACTTTTTTTATTGAGGAACGAAAAAAACAACAGTTCCCCACTACAGAGCGGGGCTTAATTTTTCAAACACTTTTTAAGCTAGATGGACTTATTACTAATTTGCAAAGTGGGCTTGTGATGGTTGAAGCATTCAAAGAAGCTGAAAAATTTCATGCTAGAGGTGAAAAACCAGCTATTGGCGTAACAGAATTCTCTGAATATAGACGTAAAATAACGAAAGAACTCGAAGAAGTGTTCGCGGAACTTGAAAGTAAAGACGATGTAGAACTATAAAATCTTGTTAAGCGCTTATCTAACTGGTAACACTTAGACACCACTTCTCGAGCGTCGAACGATACTGTCTTATTTTTACTTCTCGAGCTTGGCGGGTCTTGGCTTTGGGCGGCGCTTGGTGGTCATGGTGTGTCGGTTTCCTTCTCGAGTTGCCTAAGCATGGACTTAGATTTTTGGTGTATTAACGAAGTAGCTGTGTAAAGTTTTGCGTTTTCGTCGTTGCCTGTGCGTTTTGTGCGTTTAATCTCCCGCAGTACCTCAAGGGCTGCCTGTTCGTACTCGAGTAGCATTCTTTGTAGGGTGTTCGGTTCGCTTGGGCGGCGCTTGGTGGTCATGGTGTCCAAAACTCCAAGTTCTTAATCGCCCCAAAGTCTCGATAGTTCAGTGTCCAGACGGGCGCAGTTAATGCCAGTGCGGTGTTAATGATAATTGCATCCTCGAGCGTTGCACCCCATTTATTCATGCTTTGGGTTAGCTCGAGTGCATCTTGAATGGTGTGGGGTGTGGTGTCCAGTATCTCTAGCGTCTCGAGCATGGCAAGCGTAGCCTTGTGCATTGCGTCGGCATTGACATCAAACAGTAAGCGCTTGGCAGTCTCAAGGACAACACAAGAAGGAGCTATTAGGCGGGTATGTGCTGTGTCTAAGGTATTAAATCCTTGTACGGCGCTGCTGTGGTAGTCGTCTTGGTTATTGAACAATGCCAGTAAAACACCCGTGTCCAGTATTAAGCGAGTTGGTATCATCGCCTATCTAATCCAAGGCGGTTCGGTTCGTCCTCGGGACGTTCGCGCCTATCTTCGGTTATTTGCTCAGGTGTGCGCTTGTCTTTGCCATCGAATGAAACAAAACCCGCTAACTCGAGCATTTTGTTAGGGCGGGGCTTTAGTTTATTCTCGAGGGCTTCTTGTACTAAACTTGATAGGGTCATGTCTGGATGGTCTTGCAAGTAGTTTTGCACAGCGTTCTCGAGGTCATTGGATAAGTAGATACTGGCTTTCATGGGTATATCGTACCATGTCCTACCTATTGTGTTATCACTCGAATGTATGCACTTATGCAAAGGCTTTATACAATCGGTTCACAAATAGCGCTTTGTTTGAACGGGTAAAACCTGCGCGGGTGCGCTACTGGGTAACGCTCGTGCATTCTGTACAGGCGCGAGGGCGCGTGTATCTCCACGCTCGAGCGCGGCGGCTTGATTCTCGAGGCTTACAGCTTTCTCAGTCATCCATTTGTCAATGTCCCATACTTGGCGGTTTGTGCCTCGTTCATAGCTGTACTGGGTAAACGCACGGCGGTTATTCTCAACTTGTCGGGCTACGTTCGCTAACCAGCCCTGACCCGTTTCTCTTGGAAGTTGCGGCGGGTTGCGGCTCTCGAGGTAATGCTGATAACACCAAGCAATTGTTTTTTTACGATGCTTGGCGCGGTCACTCTCGAGGGCGCTGTCTTTCCATGCCACGGCTTGGCGTAATGACTTAGCAGAATCGCGCCTAGACTTAGCTTGTTGTTGCATGGCTTGCCGTTGCTGCTTGGTATCCTCGAGCCTTCGGGCTTCGTTTTGTTTGGCGGCTTGGGCGGCTTGTTTCTCGTTATCCATTCGGGATTCTGCAACATGGGCAAGTTGTACGGCTTGATGCTCGAGTGTGTCCAGTTCGGTGATGTACACCTCGAGTATGTTCAAGTTCGCATTGGCTGCCCCTTGTCCTATCTTCTCGAGCTTTGCCAAAATAGGCGCGGCTATCTCGCGTTCATTGGGTGCAAGGTGGTTATAGTGCTTTCTGAGTTGGTCTCGAGGAGTGGCGGCACGTTGGACAGTATGGGCTTGTCGGGCGCGTAACTCGAGGTCTTGGCGTACCAGCGCGGCGGGGTCGGTTTGGTTGTCCTCGGGTTCGGTGGTGTCTATTGGGTTGCCTTGTTGCTGTAAAGTATCGCGCCATGTGCTAATTGTTTCGCCCTTTGTGGCTGCCAAGGTTGCAAAGTCGGTTAGTGCCATTGTCAGGGCGCTTTCTTCACTCAGGCAGAACAAAACCGCATACGCTGACCCAAGACCAGACAAAGCGGGTAGGGGATGGTCTGACGGGTTTTTCAGAACACTGTACAAAGTCCTTTGGGCTTGCTCGAGCGTGGTTCTATCCACAATCGGCACGGGCGCGGGGATGTGCTGAATGTTTAACCACGGCGCGGGGTGCATCTCGAGGGCTGCCCGAATGTCTACGCCAATCATCTCGAGGCTAAAGGCTTTTTCTAAGCGGCGTTTGAATGGGGTTGTGTCCATCAGCAACCCACGGCGCAAAGCACCCACAGGCAAAGGAACATCCCGCCCTGTTGGATTCCAAGTCGCCACAATCGCGGCGCGGTTCTCAAAGTCCTGCCCTTCGATGGTCACATAACCGTCTGCTCGTTGCATCAGGGCATACAGGGCAGTGCGTAGGCTTTCGGGTGCTTCTGCCAGTTCGTCCAAGTCTGTGACCGCACCCGCCAAAGTTCGGGGCGGTGTCTCGAGGGTGTACGGTGGTTTGCTTGAGCGTCGCCCCTGTGCTTCGCCCGTGGTCATTGTCCCCACTTGGAAGTAATGACCGCCAAGAATGACACGGGCGCATTCGGCAATGGTGCTTTTACCTGTGCCAGTTGACCCGTACAAACCTATCCACGGCATCGGGCTTAGTTTCGGGGCGCGGTTTCGGAGTAATGCCACAGCCAAGACCAAGCGCAAAGCGGCGCGGAACTCTGGTAACGGTAGAGTTGCCATCAGCTTTAACCAGCCCTCGAGCGCTTGCAGTCCTAACCACTTTGGCGGCTCGAGCGGTTTTAACTCATCGGGCGGTGTGGGTAATGGTGTGACTAGGTTATCAGAACCCTTGGGCAATTCTTGGGGTGAGTTCTCGAGGCTTACAGGCGGTGAGTTTTTGGCGGCATTCTCGAGGGCTGCCATACCCTCGGGTGTGATGCGCCATGTTTTCCCGCCTTTGATGGTTTCGGCGTAGCCCTTGGCTTTTAAGCTGCTTAACCTGTCCTTAGTTGCCAAACTGGATAGACTCAGGGCGGCGCTAACTTCCTCAAGTCTCGAGTGTCCAGACTGCAAAGCGCTTAGGGTCTCGAGGTTCGCGGCGCTCGGTTTTGGTGTTTTTCGGCTCATAAAGTACCCTCTATTCTTGGAAAAGTACCCTCTATAATCCTAGAAAGCGCCCTCCATAATCTAAAAAAGTACCCTCTATCCGTAGAAAAGTACCCTCTATACTTGGATTCTCGAGCAACTGCATAAAATCGGCTCTTGATTTGTGATGCACAGCAAAAAAGGCAACTCGAGCTAAGATGCAAAGTACCCTCTATCCTACGTTTATGGTCGTCCCAAGGGGTAAGGGTCTGAAAACCTAAACAAAACACCTCACGCGAGACAGCCCAAACATTAGCGGCTCGAGCCACGGGGCGCGGTGGTCTTGGCGGGGCGGGTGGTGTTCGGTAGGGCGGCGGCGGAAAGTTGACCGGCGGCGGTGGGCTGGGTAGTGGTGTCGGCTGTGTGGCGTTTTGGGGCGGGGTGGTCAAGGCGGGGCGGGGTTGTGGCTTGTGCCATCCTCGAGCGGTAAGGGCGGGGCGTACCGTGCCAGAGACCAGCACACGGCGCACAGTGCCAGAGTCCGCAAGGGTAGAGCCTCGAGGGGTTGTGCTTTTCGCGGCGTGACTCGAGACAGCAAGCCCTTTGTTACCGTTTGTTACCTCTTTGTTACCTCGTTTGTTACCTTGATATTTGCTTGCAGAACAACATAAAACAAAGGTGTTTAAGTCAGGTAATAAAGGTAACACAGACTTTTTGAAAAAGTATAGAAAAAGACTAAGGTGTAAGGTGTAAGACAAGGTGTAAGGTAAGGTGTAAGACGACTTAATATGTGAATAACAATGTACTTGATAAAACCTTACACCCTTACACCTTAAAACTACTTTTTTAATTACAAAGAAAAAAACACCTATAATTTTTTCTATATATATTGATGATTTAGAGGTGTAAGGGTGTAAGATAAATATAACTAAGCTGTCTATAACAATATATATCACCTTACACCTTGTCTTACACCTAACCTTACACCTTACACCTTGCGATGTAGGTTCACGGCTTTTTAGTTTTGACATACCCCTACCCCCCTTGCGGACTGCCTTTAATCGGAATGGCAATAACTCGCACAGAACCGTTGTTAGGCATATGCTTAACAATGCTTGCTGTACTCGTCCCGTCTGCTTTCTTGCCCTGTAGAATCCAACCACGACGCAGCCACTCAGAGCCATAACGCTGTAACCAGTTCTTACCCTCGAGTGCTGCTGTAATCGCTTGGGCATTAGTCATCACATACCAGACGGGCGTATTGGTTGCCATCCATGCGATACGCTCCCCCCTGATTTCTTTGAATGCTATTTCGCGGTTATCGCTTTCGGTGGTCTTAGCACTGGCAAGAACCGTCTGTAAAACTTCCCAAGCAGTCACGGCGGGTTCATGCTCGAGTCTTGCACCCGTTAGAACACTTGGCGGCTGACTAAACAGGGCTTCGTGTATGTCGTCGGGTAACTCGAGGTCAAGCAACTTACAAACGGTTTGCACACTGGCAACCATCGCAGCCAGTGGCACATCCCAAGCCTCTAAGCCTTGAATAACAAACGAGGGTGTGTGCTGTTTGACTAGAGCGGCGTAAGTTTGCCAGTCGGACAGTACCCCTCTACTGAAACACTCCCCAAGATGACCCGCACCCGCTAACCAAGTTTGTTCTAGCATCGTAGCGCGGTCTCTGCCTAGACTCGAGCCAACGGGCGCGGCAAGTGGTTTATGTTCGTCCACCCTGACAAAAAAAGTACGGCGGTGTGAACCCGCGTTCGTAAAATCTGGCAATGCCTCACCAGCCATAAACAGGCAACCATGCAATGTTATCCCGCCCTGTGCTTTGCCTTCTTTCCCGCCCTTGGTGTAGCTTTGACCGTTCGCAAACTGGTAAGCGGTTGCCTCGAGTGTAGTCGGGTCTTGGCTTGTGTGGGCTTCATCGCCAAACAATGGCAACCCGCCAAGACCCTCTAAAGTTTGCAACATACCCGCTTTGGTGGTGCGTCCTAGCTCCATCTCGAGGGGTGAGCCAAGTCCCCACGCGGCAACTGCAAAACGGGCGGCGGTGGTCTTACCCGCTCCAGAATCACCCGCAAAGTACAGAACTGGATTTCGTCTTGCATCCAACTTTTTAAGAAACGGTGAGGACAGCGAGAACCCAAGCGCGGCAAGCAAGACCCAAGCACCTTGACCCCAAGTTAGAATTTGCTCGAGTGCGTCACGGTAGGCTGTTGGGTTACTGCCCGTTTTGGCTTTTGGGCTACCGATACCAGCCACAAAACGCAAAGGCACAGAATCACCCGATGATGTGACACAAGCAACCGGCAGAACCAAGTCACCCGATGGTGTGAACCCGTAACGGCTTGCTGTGCTTTCGTGTGGGATGCGTTCCTCGTTCGCACTGGCATACTCGGACAAGAACCTAGCAACCTTAGCGGCGTTTTCTTCGTGTACGGGCGCACCTCGAGCGCTTAGATACTCGAGCGCTCCCTTTTTACGGCTTAACTCGAGTCTTGGGGCTTCGATGGTTCGGGGGATGTTTTGAAACTTAAAAAGCACCTTCCAAGAAGATTGACCGTTAAAGACATCCTCACTCGAGCCTATGACACTGATTTTACCCAAGAAGATAGGCTCTAATTCCTCACCCCTTCGGAGTTGTTTAACACGGCACAAAATACCGTTTTTATCATATGCCCAAGCCTCGGGCATGACTTCGGTTATGGCATCCTTAAACAGTGGCTTGAGTTCTGGGTCTGGTTGTGTTGCACCGGTCGGGATTGACTCAGGAACAACCACGGGCGCGGCTGTGGATACTTTGGCGCTCGAGCGCGGCGGTACAGTCGGGCGTTTGCCATTCAAGTAAGAGGCGGTCATGCTGTCGCCTTCTTTCCCCACGACTCACGGGCGGGGCGGCTGTAGGCGCTTCGGACATTCGCGGCTGCCTCGGATGGTGTGTAGTAGTGCTTGGCGTTGTGCTGTTCGTGTCCACAATACTCGAGCAGAACGTGATGGGCTTCCTCACGGCTGTAACCGTTGTCCCTTAACCATGTGGCAAGAGCAAAGCCTGTGTTATTGCGTCCATCTCGAGGGGCAAGGTTATAGGCTTTCTGCAAGAGGATTTGCACCGATACACGCCCGTTACTGGGTATAAAAGTGCTGGACATTGGTGCTTTGGGTGTGGGTGGTTTCGCCTCGAGTCCAAGGGCGTTTTTTAGAGCATCGGGCATTGTTGATAGTGGTGTGACCGGTTCAACATCCCAAGTGTAAATCTTGCCGTTTGGGTGCTTGCTTGGCGGTGCAAGGACATACCCGCCATCAGAACGCACCTCACCCGCTCGAGTGCCATTGTATGACCAGCGCATTGTTCTTTGTCCAAGACTCGAGGCAAAATACAAATGTTTGCCACTGCTGCCCGTGGTGACTGTTGGGCGCTCGAGTTCAATAAGACCACGCCCGTACAAGTCTAGGAAAGCATCCCGCCCTGTTTGCCCGTCAAAGTCGAGGACGGTTAAGCCAGAAACTTGACCACAAACCACAGCCACGCCCGTGACTTCGGGACGGGTGAACAGGCTTTCGGCTTGGCGGGTGGTCATGTGTTCAAATTGCCAGCGCTGCCACTTCTCGAGCGGCTGCTTGTATTGGACTGGTACAACACTCCAACCACGCGCCAAGTAATCAAGCGCGGCAAGCAAAATAGAATTAGGCATCAGTACCAGCCCCCAAAGCTCGAGACAGCACTAAGGCGCTTGGTACGGTGGCTATGGCGATAATGGCAGACACGCAGCACTCGAGGGCGGCGCGGCTTTTTGAAGCTGTAACGGAAAGATAACGGACTTCTTGGGTTAAAAAAAGTACACGCACTTTTGAACAAGTGCGTGTATAACGTGGTCGGGGTGGCGAGATTTGAACTCACGACCACTTGACCCCCAGTCAAGTGCGCTACCAGGCTGCGCTACACCCCGAACCATAGC
>JAYWHB010000374.1:0-3538 GCA_043777915.1 Deinococcales bacterium | reverse complement strand
GTTCATCGGCTAAGGCTTTGACCTCGAGTGCTGGGGCTTGGGTCAGGATATTGAGTGTTTGGCTTTGTGAAAAGGTTTGGTTCATGTAGTCCTTTGGTGGTCTCGAGAAACTTTTTTTTTTTTGATATGTGACGCATTTGGGTTCGTAGGGGAGAACCTTGTGTCGCCATTTGCATCAACTTAAGCAAAAGATTGTCCTGCACAAGAACGTGACCTCCTACGAACTTCCCCAGCCTCGCTTCGCTAGGCAGCCCCTTCGTTGAAGGGGCTTTACGAGAAAGCTCTTGAACTTAGCACCCCTCTTAGAGGGGTCGAGCGAAGCGAGCGACCCAAGCCCGAAGGTGCTGTAGTTGTGGTCAAGAGAGGGGGAGTTCGTAAGGCATTGCGTTCTTTCTACTTTTTCATTCGGAAATCTCTTTCACTATTGCGCTTACAAAGTCCCACTAGATAATGCTTCTCCGCAATCTTGCTGAGGCAAAATCCACCAAAAACACCGTCACAAAAATCATGATTAAAATGGCACAGGTGGCTTTCCAGTCAAAAGAGCGCATGGCTTCTTGTAAGAAAAATCCGATGCCGCCAGCCCCAACCAAACCAAGAATAGTGGCTGCCCGAACGTTAATCTCGAGACGATAAAGCGTGTAACTGACAAAAAGCGGCATGATTTGTGGGAAATAGCCGTACATAATCACCATCAAAGGCGAAGCACCTGTGGCACGAACCGCTTCAACTTGTCCGGGGTCTACGGCTTCAATGGCTTCGGACAGGAGTTTCCCAAGCGAACCCGCGCTGCCAATCGCCAAGGCTAAAATTCCGGGGAACGGTCCTAGCCCCACCGCCGCCACAAAAATCAGTGCCAGCACAAGCTCGTTTAAGGCGCGTAAAAAATCCATCACCCGCCGTGTGATTTGGTACAACCACGCTGGAGCGACATTTTGCGCCCCAGCAAAAGACATTGGCACAGTGATAAATAAGCACAGCACCGTTCCCCAAATGCCCATGGCGATGGTCAGCAGCATTTCGCTAAAATAGCGCTCCCAACCCGAAAAATCGGGTGGAAAAACCCCCCAAGTTGGGCGGTTGGCTGAACCAAAAATAAACTCGAGACTGCTGCCAATCCCGTCTATCAGACCCTTTGGGCTAATCTGGGTCAGGGGATAAGTAAACACCAAAATTCCGAGAATCACAAAAAAAGCAAAGGTACTCCAACCCCTAGCGCGACGAATCGCAACTGGAGGTTGGAGTTTAGATTGGCTCGAGGTTTGGGTCATGATTTACTTCTTACGCAGTTCTTCTTTAACGCGGTCAGCTTCACGAACCACGCCGTATGTACCGTCATTGACGGTTACAAAACGCTTGGCGCTGAGTTGGTCAAGCACTTTCGGGTCGCGTAAATCCAAAAAGGCTTTTTGAATCAAGGCACGGCACGAGGCTGGCACAACCTCGGAAGCCGTAATCGGTGAGTTTGGAATCAGTTTTGATTGCCAGACAGCACGTAATTCGCCTTCTTTGATGGTTTTGGCAACAATGGCGTTGTTGACTGTACCGGAGGCAATCGCTGCCACATCCACTTTACTGTTGACCAAGGAAAGCATACTGGCGTTGTGGTTGCCCGCAAAAATAACTTGTCCAAAAAAATCAGTTGGATTGATTTTCAAATCCTTCAAGAAATGTACCATCGGGAATAAATAACCACTGGTGCTGTTGGGGTCTACAAATGCCAAGGTTTTGCCTTTGAGGTCTTGGATACTGCGATAACTCGAGTCACCACGCACAAACAGGCTCGAGTAATAGCCTAATCCAGTTGTTTTGTTGTCGGGCATGACGAGCGGATAGACTTTGGCTTGTTTGGTGGCTTGGATATAGGCTTCTGGTCCTAGCCATGCGACTTCTAAACGCTTGGTTGCCATGGCAATAATAATCGCGGCGTAATCTGCGCCAATGGTGTATTGAAGTTTGGAGTTGAGGCGCTTTTCCAAATAATCAAAAAGTGGAGTGTAACGGGTTTTGGCGGTGCTTTCATCGGTTGGCAAAATCCCAAAACGCATTTCTTTGGGGCAATCGGTGGGCGGGGTTTGGGCTTGGCTGCTGGCAAGTGCAAGCAAGCTGGCGGTGATGGCGAGACTGGCAAAGACAATCTTCATAATTCCTCCGTGGTTATTAGGCAACCAAAGCCAATGGATTAAGCTGCCACCAAAGCCATATTTTGACTTAGAGACTCGAGTGGGTGAGGGGTGGTATCGCCGTAGTACAACTGCCTCGTGATTTCATCGGTCAGGTCTTGAACCGCGCCATCAAAAACCACGCTGCCTTGTTGTAGTGCCACAACCCGATTGGCGTATTCGCGCACTGTGCCAAGGTAATGCAGATTGGCAATCACGGTGATGCCGTCTTGGTGGTGAATATCGCGCAGCAATTCCATGACTTGTTCAGATGATTTTGGGTCAAGGGCGCTAATCGGTTCGTCGGCTAGAATAAATTGTGGTTCTTGGGCTAAAGCCCTAGCGATTCCAATGCGTTGTTGTTGCCCACCCGAGAGCGTATCGGCACGTTGCCAAGCATAATCTGCCATACCCACCCGCTCTAAAATCTCGAGGGCGCGGAGTTTTTCTTGTTTGGTATACAAATACAATAAACTGCGCCAAGCCTCGCGATAGCCCAAGCGCCCAAGCAAGACATTCTCGAGGGCGTTAAGGCGCTTGACGAGGTTAAATTGCTGAAAGACCATCCCGATTTTGCGACGTGCCAAACGAATTTGTGTTTGGCTGGCGGTGGTGATGTCGGTTTCTCCGACCACGACTTTTCCAGAGGTTGGACGTATCAAACCGTTCAGCACCCGCATTAGGGTACTTTTACCTGCCCCACTTGGACCGATTAAAACTGTAAAGGCTTGGCTATCAAAGCTCAGACTAACGTTCTGTAAGGCTTTAGTTCCATTTGGGAAGCGCTGATTGACCTGCTCGAGTTTTAGCATCAATTCACCCCTTGGTGCGAATGCGGCTAGGCTAATGATTGCTTGTCAAGGCAACGTCAGCTTAATCGTATAAGTAAACACGCAAATTTCATAAAATCTTTGTTATGCTCTTAAGCAGTGAAACGCATCCAAACCGCCAAAGACATTGCTGCTCGAGTTGGCGTATCACAAGCGGCTGTTTCTTATGCCTTAAGTTCGCGTCCAGAAAAACAGGCGTTGGTCTCGAGCGAAACCCGAGAGCGCATCTTAGAGGCAGCCAAAGAAGCTGGGTATTTCCCCAATGCCCTTGCCCAAGGTATCCGCACTGGCAAAACGGGCTTAATTGCCTTGTGGGTGCCTAATTTTTCTAATAGTGTTTATTTAAGAACCATGCGCGGCACACAAGAAGTCGCTTCACAGCACGGTATGGATGTGCTGGTTTACGGCGGGGCTGGGGCGGGCGGCATGGAAGGGGTACTGCGTTCAATGGGTCAGCGCCGTGTAGATGGGGCAATCATGATTGCTCGTCCACTCGAGCCAAACGCCACCCAAGTCCTGAGCCAACTCGAGTTACCAATGGTCACA
>JAYWHB010000373.1:0-3539 GCA_043777915.1 Deinococcales bacterium | reverse complement strand
ACCGCACCGTTAATGCCCCGATAGAATTTGAGGCGATGATGGATATGGAGTACGAACGCGCCGCGCCAGCCCCAGCAATGGCAATGAGTGTGGCTGCTGCCCCTCGGATGCGAAAAATGAGTGCCAAAAAACTCGAGGAGGGGTACGCGGGTAGCGCTCCCGCCCAAGCCACAGGCGAAGCCAAAGGTGCATTGTTTGCCTATAACATTGCCACGCCTGTCTCGGTCAAGCGCGGCGAAAGCGGTATGGTTTCGATTCTTGGCTTTAAGGTCAGGGGCAGCCGCGAACTGTTGTACAACCCGCAAAAGACCGAGGTCAATCCAGTTGCCAGTCTGCGTTTCAAAAATCAATCTTTAACGCTCGAGCGAGGACCTTGTACGATTTTAGACAATGCCGATTATGCGGGCGAAGCGGTTGTGCCGTTTAGCCCCAGCAACAGCGATGTGATTCTGGCATTTGCTATGGAATTGGGTATAACCATGCAGACCAGCAGTGTAAACCGCGAAACCACGACCCGAATTTATTTCCATGATGGCGGCATGTATCTCGAAGGACTTGAATATCTCGAGACCACCTATGAAGCCAGCAGTCAATTGTCCACCGACACGATTATCACGCTAGAACATCCGCGTTGGTACAATTCGAGTTTAGAACAAAAACCACTCGAGGAAACCCTCGAATTTGCCCGTTACAAATTTAGTGCTACCGCCCAAAAACGCACCGTCTTTACAGTTCTCGAGCAGCGCCTTGCCACCCGCTACCAAGATATTCGCGGCACAAACAGCGCCATGCTGAGTAGCTACTTAGAACAGCGCTTGTTAAACGCCGGCACCTTAAAATCGCTTCAAGCCATTTTGTTGCACCAAGCCAAAACCGTTGACTTAGCCAACGAAATCAGTAAAAACGAAAGCGAGCGCAGCCAAGTCCGCCGCCGCATGGAAGACACCCGCAAGAACCTTGAACCGCTGACCAGTCCACAAGATGCCAAATTACGCACCCGTTTGGTGCAGCAACTCGAGCGACTCGAGGACTCGATGCAGAGCTTAGAAACCCGCGATAAAGCAATTGTAAGCGAACAACAAAAACTCGAGACACAAATTGCCGAGATGATTAAAAGCCTATGAAATGGCTGGCTTGGGCTTGCCTCGTCACAGGTGTGTTCTTGCTTGGCTTTGGCTTAGAAATTGCTCGAATTGCCAATTGGTATTTGCATTTTACAGGTGTGATTCCCGATTGGCTAGGCTGGGGATTAGTGCTATTTGGTCTTTTTTGCTTTTACCAGAGCCGTCCTCGAGTCTTTAGTGTCTAGCAAATAGAATGAGCCTATTTTTCATCACAAAAACCGTTTTGGTGCTAGGCTAGTACCCATGAAAACAAAAAGTTGGCGCTGGAATGCAAGTGCGTTAGCAACCCTGCTGATTGTTGGTTTGGTGGCGTGTCCGACACCTGTGGTTGACCCGCCCGTGGACAATGGTCCAATCACGGGTACGGATTTACTGATTTCCGAGGTCGGTAGTGCCTATTACCGTGACCAAATTTCTTGGTTTGAAGTGTTTAACCCCACCAATACTGCCATTGATTTAGCAGGCTATACGCTACGCGCTCGAGGCATTGCAACTGACAGCAGTAGCTCGAGTACCACCACTTGGAATCTGCCAGCCATGAGCATTCCAGCCGGTGGTTACGCCGTGGTGGGTGGCAAAGTCAGCGCCGATGTTTTTAATACCAACAAAAGTGTCTATGTTGCCAATGGTAATGTTGTGCCATTCTGGTTTGATGGCGGTTTCCTCGAGCTACAAAAAGGCGGTAACAGTGTTGATTTTGTGCGTTGGGGAAGTAACACCACCGAACCCACCACAGCTAGTGCTTGGAGCGGCACAAATGCACCCGCTTTGCCAGTTGGTGTGGATGCCAATAACCGCCCAAAAGACTTGGGTAAATCAATTGTTCGTGCAGGGGCGGACATCAACAATAAAAACAATTGGTCTTCGCGCAGCTATGCCACACCAGCCGCCCCCAACGATGTGCCAGCCAGTGCCTCGGATAATGACAATGATGGTATTCCAGACAGCGCCGAAGTGAATGGTGGAAAATTTGGCGGATTGGATTTATTTGCAATGGGCGCACGAACCAATCAACGCGATATTTTCATGGAACTGGATAATATGACATCAAACGACCCCGGCTTAAACCCACAAAAAACGGCGCTCGATTTGATGGTCGCGGCATTTACCGCCAAAAACTTTAGTCTGCATATAGATGCAGGTGATGCCTTTAGTGCTGGCTTCGACCCTGCCAATTATAACCTTGGCAATGCCCAGCGTTTACTACCGTACAGCCAGAGTATTAGTTTATCACCCGATGCTGGACTTGCCAGCAGTGTTTACGAATTGAAATCGCAGAATTTTGATTTTACCCGCAGCCTAATTTTTTATTACATGGTCTTGGGCAGTTCGCAAAACGCCAACGGTACAGCCGGCTCGAGTGGTTTAGCCGAAATTTTAGGCAATGACGGTTTGGTCTCTTTTGGCGGTTGGGGGTTTAATCCAAATACGGTTGCCAGAACCAATAACTTAAATAACCGTATGGCGAGTACAATCATGCACGAATTTGGACACAACCTGAATTTACGTCATGGTGGAAACGAAAACCGCAATTACAAACCCAATTACATCAGCATCATGAGCTATACCTATCAACTCGAGTGTCTTGGACCAGTGGTTGGCACGGGTGTGGCTGACAGGTATTTTTATAATTACAATCCATCCCAAGTGACCTTTGCTAATTTGGTCAACAATCCAAACACCACCAATTGCAAAATTGATTACTCGGATGGAAGCTCGAGCAGCCTAAACGAAAATGCCTTGAATGAAACGGCTGGTATGGGACGTGGTGCAGCCGATATAGATTGGAATGTCAGTGGTTCAATCCAAAATAACATCGCTAAGAACCTCAATCCTCAATCCGATGCGACCTTAGACGTGCTGACTGACCACGACGATTGGTCAAATATCCGTCTTGGTTTCTCGAGAATGGAAAGCACCTACACCAACTCGGCAACCCAAAAAATCAGCCCAAGCCTTGTGCCAGCTTCCCATGACCACCAAGAAATATATCCAGAAACCGCACCAAGCCCAGCCTTCTTTGAGCGTTTACGTGAAGAAATGAAATGAAACACCTACTTTTTGTGTTGCTGCTCTCGAGTTTGGTTTTGGCGCAACGCCAGATTGTTGGGCAGAGCATTGCTGTCCAAGGAGTAACCGAAGAAAGCCCGAAAAGCACCATTAGAAACGTTCGGCTCGAGGGTAAAAAAATGATTCTCGAGACGAGTTTGGGGGCAATCAGTATCTTGGGTTATCCAGCGTGGCTTGAATCACAAAAACTGGCTGGCACAACCCTGACCACTGCTTTTCGTTTACGCCCAGATGGGGCTGAAACTCGGCTCGAGTTTTCACGCAGTCCAACACCTTTTTTAATCATTGGCTCGAGTACCAGCCCAAATTCGCTACTGGTGGGTAATTGGCGTTTTGCCTTAAAAA
>JAYWHB010000372.1:0-9901 GCA_043777915.1 Deinococcales bacterium | reverse complement strand
CACGACGAGCGTCTTCGAGGGTACTGAAATGTTCAATGATGTTGACAATCATTCCTTAGCGTACAGTAACCTTAAGTTGGTGCGTTTGCCCTACTGGTAAGGCTCGAGGTCAGTGTTGTGTTGACGCACAAAAGCATCTAATACCAAATTAAGTTAATCACACTTCTAAAATCTAGCCCAACTATGCCCGCAACGACCACGCACCACATCAGGATGACCCATCAAATAAACACACCGTTCATCAAGTAGTATTTATCTGCAACCCGAAATTTTTTGCAAAACATGCGATAATAAACAACCCATGCGCTTACAATTACTAGGAGAAACCACC
The DNA here is from genome assembly GCA_043777915.1 of Deinococcales bacterium. Taxonomy (GTDB): domain Bacteria; phylum Deinococcota; class Deinococci; order Deinococcales; family JAAFIG01; genus JAAFIG01. The sequence continues at coordinate 9,570 of JAYWHB010000372.1, read as the reverse complement.
TTAAATGATGTACCCATCAGTGGACAAAACCGTTTAATTCTGGCGTGGTTAGCGCTAAACGCCCAAAGCACTGCTTCTCGAGCTAAACTAGCGCGTGAACTCTGGATGGACGAAGACGAATCCCAAGGCAGACGACGCTTAACCAAAGCTCTGTACCGTATTAAACAAGAATTCCCGTACCTAGAAGACCATTTAGAAGCCGATAATAACATCATTGCCTTAAAAAACGTGGCTGTGGATGCACTCGAGTTTCAAGCCCTCTTAAAATCCCAGAATCCAATCGATTGGCAAATGGCGTTTGAGCTATACCAAGGTGATTTACTCGAGGGTGAAGATGCCCCGTGGTTAAACAGTTGGCGTGAACACCTGAGTGAAACTTACTTCACGGGTTTACAACGCGCTCTTGGTCATGCCGAAAACCCAAACCAAGCCATTTCGGTTGCTCAGCGTTTAGTGCGGTACAACCCACTGTCCGAAGAGGCACACACGTACCTGATACGCCTGTACGTGACGGCTAATCGCCGCGAAGATGCAATTAATCAATACGCAACCCTCGAGAAAACCCTACACGAAGAACTAAACAGCAGCCCTAAACCAGAATTACGCACCTACATCCAAACCCTAAAACACAGCCTCGAGCCAATTGATAAACCACACCACACCCTGATTGGACGCAACAAAGAACTGCGAATGGTCGCCCAGCAACTCGAGGCAACCCAAGCTGGACATGGCAGTATTATTGCCCTACAAGGCGAACCGGGCATGGGTAAAACCCGTTTACTGGACGAACTCGAATCGCTTAGCCGTTGGCACAAAATTAGGGTGCTGCGCGGCACTGCCAAAGAACAACAAAGCAATGCTTACGCCCCACTCGAGCAGGCATTGCAAAGCCAACCCGTACTGCTTGAGCTTGCAACCCCGTTAATGCGCGAAACCCTAAAGCCACTCCTGACCGAAGAAGCCAATAGCAACAACTCATCCTCGAGTGCAGTGGGTGCGGCATTAGAGCGCTGGCTGGGCAAACTCGAGCGCCCTGTTTTGGTTGTACTGGACGACCTACAATGGGCAGGGGATTTATTCTGGACATTACTGCCCGTACTAACCCGAATGACCAGACAAAAAGCAGTGCTGTTGGTACTGAGTTACCGCACTTACGAAATTCAAACCGAACCACTGGCAATAGAAGCCCTGAATGCCATGCGCCAAGAAAATGCAGTGCTGCCACTCGAGCTAGGGGCATTGACCCAAGACGAATGTGCAGCCCTCGCCAAAGCCACAGGCAAACCCCTAGATACCGACGAACTCGAGCGTTTATACCGCCTGAGCAATGGCAACCCGTTGGTGTTCCTCGAGTTTATTAGTGGACAAGATAATAGCGAGCGATTAGAAGCCGTGGTGCAAAACCGTTTAGCGCACCTCTCCCGCCAAGCACAAACCGCCCTAGAAGCCGCTTCGGTGCTGGGAAATACTTTTGGGCAAGAAGTATGGACAGCCATGCTCGAGACCAATGCACCAGTCCAAGAATTACTCGAGGCACGGTTCTTAAATCAGGCAGGGGAAAACCTGATATTTCAGCATGATTTGATACGCTCGAGTATTTACGAGGGATTGAAAAAAGAAGAAAAGCAAAAATGGCATTTGAAAGCAATGCAGCAACTCAGTTCTCGAGGAGAACGATTTGCAGTGCTGGCTTATCATGCAGAACTTGGTGAACAGTGCTTAGAATCTATTTCATTTCTAGTTCAAGCTGCGGAAGAAGCATTGTTATTAACTTCATTCAAAGAAACCAGAAGATTGATTGCACAAGCACAAAAAAATATTGAAAAATTAGATACGATACTACCCATAGAAACTCGTAGATTACGTTTAATTCAATTGGAGCTAGAATTTATTGATAACCCTACAAGTGGTATTTTAGAAGAGCTTAAAAAATTAGAAATTGCCACAAAAAAATCGCCTGATTTAGAAATCTCATATCGTATTTTTAAGTTAAAACTTGATGCAATCAATGTTTTAGGTAATCGCCAAATGTATGACCAAACAGCCACTGAGTTTGTACAATTTTTCAAAAATCAAAACGATATTCAATTGTTTGTGAATGCCAGTATTGAAGCTGCTGATGGTTTTACACAAGAATTGTTTAGTCCAGAAAATGCTCGAGAAATTCTGAATATAATTTTACCGTTTTTAGGGACAACACGGATTGATGAAATTACACAGATGAGATTAATCTGCTCCATAATAAGGTGTTATCAACGTCTCGGACGTAGAGAAGAGGTTGCTACATATTTATTAGAGGCGGAGCGATTATTTAAGGAACAACCAAAGCTCATTTCATTTGAACCAACATTACTCGCCATGAAAGCCAACGCAATGACCGCCATTGGTGATATTGAAATGGCAATAAAGTTACATAAGGAATCTTTAGAAGCCTATAAAACCATCAATAATCAATCAGAAATTATTGCTACTCTTGGCAAGATAATCATAAATCTTGAACTGGTAGGACAATACGATGAGTCTATAATTTTGGCAGAAGAAATGATTGAGCGAACAATACAATTACAAGAAATTCAAGATTTTAATAAATATGCACAATATGTTGCACCACTTGCTAGAAATTTAGCCTTTCTAGGTGATTTTACAAAAGCAACAAAAACTATTCAGCCCCTCCGCGCTTGGCTTGAAGATAGCGGTTCAGGTGAAGGTAGTGTCGAGGCATGGGCAGCACTGGGATTTATACAAAGACAACAGAAGAATTATAACGAGGCATACCACGCATTTAAGCGAGCTTTTGACTTACGTCAGAATTCAACTTACTACTTACTACTTTCTGCCGAAGCTGCACATTGCGCTAGAATGCAACAAGAAGCTAAATACTGTTTTGAACAAGTGGTTTCCGTAAAGCATATTCTTAAAAAATCACACTCACTTGCTCAATTTCACTATCTAAATTTTCTACTCGAAAAACAAGCACAGGATTTAGAAGAAGCACGATTTCATATCCATAAAATAGCAACAAAATTAAGTAACATTGCCTATCGAAAAAGTCTTTTATATGAATTTTTTACACACAAATCCATTCATGAACACTGGCAACAACAAGACCTCACCACCATCACTGCCGAACTCTCGAGACCCGACGGCATTGGCACACGCCAAATCACATGGACAATAGACAGTGGCGCATCCGACCAAGCCCATCTCGAGCAGAGCGGTAAAGTAGCATTGCGCCATCACCGCCTGAAACGCCTTTGGCTCGAGGCTGCGGTACAAGATGCCATTCCCACCCAAGAAGACTTTGCACAGGCTCTAGGCGTAACGCTGCGTACCATCGAAAATGACTTGGCAACAATGCGGGCAAATGGCATGGAAATTCGCACCTTGGGAATGCGGAAAGAAATGGTTAAAAAATAAGGCTCGAGAGCAAATTCTACTCGAGTTGCTGTCCCCAAGGGTGGTCTGTAACTGCTAAAACGGTAATAGCGATTTTCTGATTTTGAACTGTACTTATCAATGCTGAGTCTGCTGTGATGAGCGGACAATCTAATTCTTGGGCAATCGCTAAAAATTCGGCATCGCCAGTGCTTTTTGTGCGATTCATGGTTTGCTGTAAGCGATACACCGATTCGATATTTGGAACATGATGTTGCCAATTCGCTGCTAAAATTTCTCGAGCTAACGCCAAACCATCATCGAAAGAAAATACGCCTTTGCTAATCCCATCGCGGTAAATGGCATTGCGGATTTCTGAATCAAATAATTCTGGGACGTGAAGCACGGCAGACTCGAGTTTCGCCCGAGCTAAGAATTGTTGGGCGGCTATGGCATTAATTTGAGAAACAGCATCAAGTGCAGAAAGTGGAATCACAGAAAGCAAGGCGATATTAGCATCAATGACAAAATGCTCAGTTACAACAATCTGATTCATTCGTCGCGCTGGGAACGAATAGCTTGTACTGGATTGAACATTCCTGATTTGAGTTCCTTGATGGTACTGCGTGGTAAACCACGAAAAAATTCTGGGGATTTTGGTGATTTTTGTACTTTGGGTTGAGTTACCGTATTGACCTTGCTCATGGTAACAGTTTAACACTCTTCTTGCTTTTCCACATGAAATGACATTTATGTGCAAGTCTGCTTGTTTTGCTACTCACACTGTAAAGTACACCAATGGAAATCACTTCAGAAAACAATTTTATCGAAGCTATGTTTGATTTGCTAACCGAAGCCTTTGAGGGTGGTAAACCAAGCAAAGGCACGCATTTTTTAGTCAATACCAAAGCCGATGGCACGGGCAATCAGGGTTTACTGCCAATTCTCGAGGGGCTAAGTGCTGTGCAAGCATCAGACCCAACTGCGCTTGGCGTGAGCGTGGCAACCAACGAATGGGATTGGATGACTGTTTTTGCTTCGGTCACGTATCATTTGGGTTTAATCACACAAACTGCAAAACTGGCTCGAGAATTTTAAGGCATTAGCACGGATTTGATTGCATTCACTGTTTTTACTAAGCCCACTTGCTCGAGCGTCTGTAATAGATAGGCATCGGTACAGGTGGTTTCCGTAATCTGCTTTGAACGTTTCGTAAAGCAGACAGAACTTGTTGGTTATTCGTTTCAAGTAATTCTAAAATAAATTCATCTGGGCTTTGTGCTACCAATTCGTATGGCTCGAGATGACTTGCTGGAAAGTCTTTAAGGTTATTGGTGATAATTTTTTGAACTTTTCCATGTATTGATGCAGCTAAGACATGACGGTCATCAGGGTCTGGAAGCGTTAAATTAAGAATCAATGCTTCAAAACCCTGTAGCAATGCACCTTCAACGCTTGAATTCATTAGCTCCGCGACGGCTTGCATACTTTTAAGATTTAAGTCTGAGCGGTTTTGAATTATGTTGCGAATCCATTCTTCATGAATTTCTTTTGTCCAATGGGCTTGGATAATTTCTTCAAAAGCCAGTTGCATGAGCAAGTCGCGTAATGGTGCAGGATACAAGACATTGGCATCGTATAAAACGATTTGCATTGCTAATATCCTAGACCCAATTTTTGGCTTAAATCTGCAAGTTCTTGCATGGCTTGTTCAGCTTTGGCTTTTTGGATAGCTTTGTACTCGAGCAGGGCTTTGAGCGGCACACGCCGATGCTTACCTATTTTTCGGTGTGGAATGGTGTTTTTCTCGAGCAAACCCACCAAATAAGGACGTGAGACGTTGAGTAAATCAGCCGCTTCTTGGGTGCTAATTTCAGGCTGAATTGGTGTGATCGCAACAGCATTACCTTCGGCAAGTTCACTAAGGATACGCTCGAGTAAACGTGCTGCAACAGGCGGTAAACGTATTGTTTTTGATGCAATTTGCACTTTCAGGTCTTCGGTTTGGTGTTGCAACAAAAAACGCAGTGAGTCTTGGGCAAGCCGAGAATCTTGTTCTGTTGGCAATTTCAAGTTTGTATTCATCATCTGCAAGTGTAACATATTCAAAGTAAACAAAATGAAACAAAACAAACAAAACACTTATTGGCTCGAGAATAAAAATTTCGGGCTGTCCCCTGACTTGTTTTGTCATGGCATACCCTCGGGACACCTCCTGTCTAAACTCTTTTTGTCGCTTAAAAAGCGCATCAAGGGGAATCGTTTATAGGTCTAGCTCGAGGGTATCTCGAGGAGTAACGAGGAGGTTATATGAGGTTTTTGGTGATTGGAATTCTGATTGTACTGGGGGTTGGTATGACATTGGCGCAGGGTTTAACTCGTAAGGAACAAGCGGCTTTAAGTGGCGTGGTGCGGGATTTAGATCGGGTGGAACGCAATCTGGTGAACATCATGGATTCAACTGACCCTGCCACACGGCAAAAACGCCTGAGCAGCGAAGCCCCTAAAATCGAGAAGATTTTGAAGGACACCAAAGCAGAACTCGATGTTTTACCTGCCACAAATGCCGATGTCGCCACGCAAATTGTACGACATGGGACACTCAGTACGCGGTTTCTCGAGGTGACAAAGCAAGTGACAGGTGGCACGCAAACCGCCGCCGCAGGGCAGGCGGGTTGGGATTCTTATGTTGCTTCGCCGCAGTACAAAATAGACCAAGATTTTATTAAGTCGCTTGGTGATTTGCTGCGCGGCATGGATACTTGGTTCTTAAAGCTAAATGACTTGAATTTAATGGGTAATCCGAACAGCATTCCGTCTCGAGAAAAAATGCTTTCTATTGCCAAGGACACCTCGCGTCTCGATAAGGTTTTACAAGAATTATCGGCAAAGTACACTGCCTTTGGTAGCCGAGATTCACAACGAGAACTCAATTTTGTCAATGCCGCTCGAGCCGACTTTGCTAAAATTGTCACTGCCCAAACCGAATTCAAAGCCAAAGTACCAACCGTACAAATGCAGTTCGCTGATGCTTTTAATAAAGCCTTGAATACGGCAGTCACAGCTAGAAATTGGCTTGTCCTAACCGACCTTTGGGGCGATGTCGGTAAGAATCGAACCGCCGTTTCGTTCTTAGCATCTGTGTACAAAGCCCTCGAGCCTTCTCGAGCCGTGCCATTAGAAGCCGTTGCTGCCAAAGTTGAAGAATCGTACAAAAGCACCGTTACTCGCTTACAAAACGAAGTGATTGCTAATAACAAACCGCCCAAGGACACCTACACAGGCGCGGACATCAACACACTTCGCAGTACCATTCAAAGCGAATGGAAAAAACGCTACCCTAAGTACGAAATTCTAGCTGTGCGAATTGTGGATACTGAATGGAGCAGACTCACAGGTGCAAAATGGGATGATTTTGAAAGCGCTTGGGTGCGTTACGACTACTCAAACATAGATGTGGTTGTGGCAGTCAAATGGGACAGCAAACACGCTGCCGTTTTTACCGCAGAACTCACCAAGCAGCACATGAAAAACGATGCAATCCTGATGCGAGACCAATTTAACCCAACCCCAAATCCAACCCAATTGGTACTGCTGAATAAGTTCTAAAACCCCAAACCCCCTTCAACGAAGAGTCTGCGCTGGGGGGGTGCTTAAGAGTTCACTTCTCTTCTATATCTCCCCCAAATACCCCTCTCGAGCAGAGGCGGGTTTTCTATTGCCAAAAATGTGCTTACCACTCGAGAACTCGAGTCAAAGGAAAAATTATTATGAATCAAGAAACCAAAACCGAAAAAGCCGTTTATGTCGCCCCTGTTCTCGAGCAACACCAAGCCTATGTGGTGCTAACAGGTGTCTCCTTGCCGATTGGTTCAAATGTACTCGAGGGGGAAACAGAATGAAACGCGTTTTTACCAGTTTATTGTTGGTCGCAGCAGGTCTGGTGGCGTGTCAGACAGCACCTACACCCGTTATCGAAAAACCAGAGTACCAGCTTCTTGGTAAACTCGAGTTGGCTTTTGGTGAAACCCCAATCGGAACGGCTCGAGCCAAGTTTACGCCTGTTGGTTTGCGTGGGCAAGCTGTGGTCAATGAATCACAGTTGACTTTCACTGCTAATACCTTCAGCACTGCCGTTCGTACTGCTGATAACAACCGTTTTTTGAATGCCCAATTCTGGATTCGTAATAACACAGGCACTCTGCTGCAAAACCTAGTGTTGGTGGCAGCCCACCGTTCAGGCAACGACGGTGGCAGTGCCTTGAAGAACATCAATAACTTTAATGGTGTCAATCTTGCCAATTATGCCAGAGCCACCAAACCAAGCCATGCCATGGGTGGTAATGGCACAGTCTCGGTGGTGGCAGACAAAGAACACTTGGCGCTTTTTAGTGAATACGATGTTGACCGCATGACAGTGGATGCAGGTGCAGCCTTGGGGAGTAACGAATACTTGCTGCCGTATGGGTTTTTGGTCTCTAAACTAGGTGCAACTGGCGACCCTGACAATTATTACAACATTCCCCCAAATACAGTCGCCAATACAGGTGAAGTGACCGTTTCAATGCGTGTGGATGGTAGCAACGAACCACCGAGTAGTAATGCTTACCGTTTTACTTTTACGGCAATGGTTTTTGGGCAAGCTACACTGCCCCTGGATAAAAGCCCTATCGCTGAGAGTCTCGAGGAAATTAGCACCACTACTGCACAAACTCGAGCATCGGCACGAAATGCAGCCCCTGGAACTTCGGCGAATCAAACCTATTACTTAAATGGCTCGAGCAGCTTAAACATTGGTAATTTGCGACAAAATAATGTTTGTCAGGTACGAATGGCAGGGACAGTAGAAGCACCGACCACATTAGGTGGCACAATTCCTAGCAGCACGATTGGTGATTTGTACGATTGCTTTGGTGCTAGTGGTAAACGAACCATGACTGGTACGGGTTTTACCGACATTGCAAAATTCAGTGATGGACGATTGGCAATGACGGGTATGAACGTCAATGGTCAAAATACACCATTAAACACCTATGGTATTTTCAAACCCAATGCGGCTATTGCCAATAAAGCTGGTTTTTTTCAGAATGGTACAGCCGAATATGTTTCTCGAGGTATCACCGTGGATAGCCAAGGGCGAATGATTTGGATTGCTGATGGCACAAATGATGTGTATGTGCAACGCCGCAGTGCTTCAGTTACAAATTCAATGGATACACAAGCGGGAGATTTGACCTTTGGTACAAGCAATGGTGCATTGCTATTTGCGGTTGGAGGAACTTCTAACAACACCTATGCTTATGACGTTGCGACCCAAATCAATGATAAAATTATTGTGGCAGGAGCAACCGAAAATGGTTCGACTCGACAAATTTTCTTGCGCCGCTTAAACGCCACAGATGGCTCGGTAGATAGCACTTTTCTGTTTGCAGGAGGCAATTTGCCAGCCACTGCCAGCACCAGTTTTAGTCAGATTTACAGCATGGTCATAGACAGTGCCGATAAAATAATAGTAACTGGTAGCACCAGAGAAACCAGTAGCGACGACCTGAATATGTTTGTGGCACGATTCAATGCCGATGGAACAGCCGATACCACCTTTGATTCTGATGGTTTTAAGATTGAAGCTCTGAGCAGCACCACCGAAGACCTCGGGCAAACTGTGGTCTTGGATGGCACAAAAATCCTTGTGGCTGGTCATGTGCTGCAATCTGGTTACAAAGCCCTTGCCCTCACCCGCTTCACCAACACAGGAGCGCTAGACAACACCTTTGGCACAAATGGGAAATTGATTCTTGCCGAATCAATCACCGACATTGAAGCCAGAAAAGTCTTACTACAACCCAATGGCAGAATTGTGGTGGTTTCCTACGCATACTTTCATGCCAATGCCAACACCAACAATGACCGAACAGTGCGGGTCGAACGCTTCTTAACCAACGGCGCAAGGGACACCACTTTTAATGCTTCTGGCACAATTCCTGGACAGAACCAATACGATGTCAGCGCTGTGCGCGAAACACCCGAAAGTGCCGTTATTGTAGGAACAAACACCAACGCCAAGCTGGTCGTGGTAGGACAAACCAATCAGAACGGATCAGTCTTTAGTAGCTTTGCAATCAGCATCAACTTGGGTGACATTGTAAGTACAGGTAGCTCGAGTAATTAGCACAGACTTCTTCTCCTGACTCGAGA
>JAYWHB010000371.1:0-3541 GCA_043777915.1 Deinococcales bacterium | reverse complement strand
CCCTCTGGGGCGCTGATTGTCATAGACACGATAGAAGCACCGTTTGCGTTTTTTGAAGATGGCACTTGGACGGGTACTCAGGTCTTTTATCAACTGACGATTCTCGAGGTTTTCGAGGATTGGCTCGAGAATTCGGTGATTGCGGCTAGGGCAGTGCTGGCTTCAAACGAACTTGCACCCATTCTCAATGCCACGCCAGTTGGTGTGGGTTGGAGTTTATCCGAAGATTTACGTCCAGCTTAGATTGAAGCTCTACCTTCAGCTTAGATTGAAGCTCTACTTTCTTTTTGGCGGGCTTCAACAATTTCTCTGGTCGGGACTCGAGTCCAGATGTACCAAATGCCAATGCTACCAAGCACAACCGTACCAATTTTTGCGACCAGTGGCGGGGCAATGATTGCGCTGATGGTGCAAGAAGTGGCAATCATACAAAGCACCAAGATTTTGGTGCGGCGTTTCATACCCAGTCCAGCACGGTAATCTTGAACCATTTGCCCGATGACAGGCAGATTTAAGACCCAAGTTTCAAAGCGCGGACTCGAGCGGGCAAAACAAGCCGCCGCCATCACAAAAAACACTGTCCCGGGCATGACGGGTAAGTAATAGCCAATAAAGCCCAAAACCACGCAAACCCATCCAGCCGCGAGCCATAACCAACGAGTGGGTGAGTTAGTCATCGGCTTAGCTTTTCCCTTTCTGGTTGGATAAACGTCCCATTACTGGTTTTCGGGGTCTGGTTGTTGGGGCATAAAGTACCAACGTTGGAGTCCATCGTTGTAGCCATTACGAATTTGGGCGTAACGATTGCCGTTGCGTTTGGTAAAATAGGCAGTTAAGACATTCCAACCCTTTTGAAATTTCACATCTGAAACTTGTCGTCCTTCGCCAAAAATACAATCTTCTTTGATAAAACCTGTTCGATTGGCATAAAACCAAGCGGTTAATTTCAGGTCGCCTTGGTCAATAGCAGCTTCAAAATCATTATTTGGAATTCGCCGACTGGTGTGCATCATTTGTCCAATTACCCCAGAGTCATCCTTTACAATCACCGAGGCAATCGTTCCTAATCGTAAACCAGCCGTTGCATCGCCACACGAATCATCAACGATTGGAGGCGACAGGGCATCTTCAGGTAGCGTTTGAGGCAATTCAAAACTAAATTTTTTGTTTGCACCTATAGAACCTGCTTTTAGGGCAGTCTCGAGGTCATTAAAACCATCTAAGCCAACGTATAAATCTGCCGCGCCTCCTCGGTAATCTAGGGCTTTACCTTTCCAAACCAAATTATCTGCCAGTGCCGAGATTGCAAAAATCAAGATTAAGAATATCGCTCGAATCATACAAACAGATTACAATAGTTTTTATGTTTGATTTGATTATTCGGGCTAAAAACATGCAGATTGGAATTGAGTCTGGAAAAATTCTCAGTCTCGAGGCTGAAATCACCAGCCCTAGCAAGTCTGAACTCAATTTTCTCGAGCTTGATGCAGTTCCAGCCATAATAGATGCCCATGTCCATTTTAACGAACCCGGAAACGAGGATTGGGAGGGTATCCAGACTGGCTCGAGTGCCTTAGCCGTAGGCGGCGGAACGGTTTTTATTGATATGCCACTAAATTCGATTCCCGTTACCACAACCAAAGCAGCCCTAACTACCAAACTTGAGTGTTTAGCCCAAAAATCCATCACCGATTATGCAGTCTGGGGCGGATTAACCCCCGATAGTTTGCCACATCTCGAGGAATTAGCAGTTGGTGGCGTGATTGGCTTTAAGGCATTTATGAGCGGCAGTGGATTACCCGAATTTGAACGTTCTGACGAGAATACTTTACTCGAGGGTATGCAAATTGCCGCATCTTTGGGTTTACCTGTGGCGGTTCATGCCGAATCTGAAGGTATCACCAGTGCTTTGAGTAAAGCTGCCAGACAGCAGGGCAAAACGGGCATCCGAGATTACTTGGATTCACGTCCGATAGAAGCTGAACTCGAGGCAATCAAAAGTGCCATTGCGATTGCTGCCCAAACCAATTGTGCGCTTCACATTGTCCATATCTCGAGTGCGGCTGGAATAGAACTTGTGTCCAAAGCCAAACGGCGAGGCGTGAATGTAACCGCCGAAACATGCCCGCACTATTTGTGGTTTTCTGAATCCGACCTAGAACGCCTAGGAGCGGTGTTGAAATGTGCGCCACCGATTCGCAGTGCCGCCGAACTCGAGCAGCTTTGGGGCGTGTTTGAACAAATTGATATTCTTGGTTCTGACCACTCCCCTGCCCCGCCGAGCATGAAAACCGATTTGAATTTCTTTAACATTTGGGGTGGTATTTCTGGGGTGCAAAGTACCTTAGAAGTGATGATGACTGCAACTCAGACTCGAGAGATACCACTGGCAGCCTTGCATCAAAAACTCAGTGCAAACCCTGCCAAGCGCTTTGGCTTACAAAATAAAGGGCAACTTGCAATTGGCTTTGATGCCGACATTGCCTTGGTACAAATCGATTCACCGTATACCCTCGAGAAAACCGATTTGCACTACCGCCATGCACAAAGCCCGTACCTTGGAGCAAGTCTTTCGGCTCGAGTCCAGCACACTTTTTTACGTGGCAATACAATTTGGGATGGTCAGCAACTTCATAGCGTCCAAGGAAAATTTTTGCGACCCTGAACTATGTTTTTTTTGGCTAAACCGATTACACTTGACTGATGCGATTTCTTTGTTTGGTTTTGGTACTTTTTGGCTTCTCGGGTGTTACGCTGGCGCAGGATTTCTCGAGTGGTGCGGCATTAAACAGTTTAGCGGCTGTCTCTCAAACAATCTCAAGGCTTGACCCACCTGTTTTGATGGCTCGAGATTGGGTCTTTGGGGATTTAGAAGCTGGATTTGCTGGGCGCACTGTTTCTACGCGGTTACTGCTTTGGTCTTTACCGTGGATGGGCGCAAGTATTCTTGGTTTAACCTTAACCACCGACGATAAAGCCAAAGGGTTTTGGAGCATGAGTGGCGCTTGGGGATTTATCAACAGTGCGATTGCGATGATTGGATTTCTCACGCCAGAATCAGACCTCGAGAGCTTACGGAATTTACTGCTGATTAACGCGGGTGTAGATGTGCTGTACATCGCGGCGGGTGTGTACATGCTGTCTCGAGCCGAAGCCTACTGGCAGGGCGCAGGTTGGGGCGTGATTCTACAAGGTACTTTTTTACTGGTTTTTGATTTATGGCAGGGTTTAGCAATTCGGTTTTGATTGGTTACGGAATCACATAAATCCCATCACTTCGAGCCTCGAGCTTAAAGGCTGGTAATGGTTTGGCGGCTGGACCTTGAATCACTGCACCTGTCTCGAGATTAAACAAGCTACCGTGGCAAGGACAGCCTAATTGGTTGTTGACAGGGGCGCTAACTCCACAGCCAACATGGGTGCAGACCGTAGAACGGGCAATTAAATGGATTTCGCCTTGGCTGATGCCAGCCGCTTGTGGTTTGGCAACCCTTGCAATAATGGCTGGATTGGTCTCGAGATTGAGGTTCTTAAAACTACC
>JAYWHB010000370.1:0-9953 GCA_043777915.1 Deinococcales bacterium | reverse complement strand
TAAACCAAGACGTTGGCGCTATGTGACTAAAATCCGCACGACTGTACAATGTTCCAAAACCCGAACAATCAAAGTGGTTGCCGCTTCAAGGTCAGACTCGAGATTATCCAAGACCAATAAAACCGGTTTTTCTTTGAGTAAAGCCAAAAGCTGGGTCACAGGGTCGGCTTGACGATGAAGCACTGCCAAACCTTGCAAGATGGCATCGGCAAGGGCAGCTTGTCCATGCAGACTCAGCATCGAAGCAAAAATTACCCCGCCTTCAAAAGACCTGTACCAATCATGGGCGGCACGAAGCACCAGACGGGTTTTACCCATCCCACCCGATGCCACTACCGAAATTAAACGCGCTCCAGATTCAAGTAAATTCTCCAATCCCCGAAGTTCGGCTTCTCTGCCAATAAATGGGGTACTCGAGGCGGGCAAGAAGAACCGAGGCTCGAGGGGTGTGCTTGGGGGTATCTCAGTCTCGAGTTTCTGAGGTACCACAAGTTGCTGATGCAACAAAATCGTTTCTGGAAGTGGCGTTAAACCAAGTTCATGTTTTAAGGCAGCCGCAAAAGCCGCAAAAACACCGCGTCCAAGTTCGGGTTGCCCCATTTGCACTGCCAAACGCAACAAGGCTTGCACTGCTTCTTCGCAAAGTGGATCGGTGCGTAGCAACAACCGCAACAAATCCAAGGCTGAACTTGCTGCTTCAACTTTGGCTCGTTGCAAAACCGCGTCGCGCCACGCATGACGCAAGGTTTGACGTTCTAAATCCAACCAATCCATAAAAGCTGGTGCGTCGGACAGTAAAAAACCCATGGCGAACTCTGGGGCAAATTCCTCGAGGGCTAAGTTACTTTTCAGGGCTTTCCAAAATAAATCTAAATCGCTCGAGCCTCGCCAAAACACATGGTCATCGGTCACTTCAAGCGCTACACCCCAAGTTGAACGCCGCACCCGAGTCAGTAATTGGCGCAGATTGGCTCTGGCTCTGGAATCATCGGACTCCCAAAGCAGGGTCGCCAGTTCGCCTCGAGCCACGCCCTGCCCGTGGGCGGCGACATACAACAACAACCCCGAGGTTTTCTCAAACGGCAAAGCCTGCCACCGTTTCGAGAACCGAATTTGTGGTGTGCCAAATAATTTGAGAAGCACCGACATGGTTACAGCATAACAAAGAGTAGACTCTAAGCATGAACTTAGAAAAAGCCGCCCAACTGATACAAGAACGAATCCCCGGAACGCGGAAAGGCACTTTAGAACCGGCTTATCAGCATTCGATTCGGGTATCAAACACGCTTGAACGACTTGGTTTTAATTCCGACATTGTTCTGGCTGGAATGCTGCACGATATTGTCGAAGATGGCAATACTAGCCTGAGCGAACTGGGGGCATTGGGTTGCAACGCCAATGTACTGCATTTAGTAGACCTCTCGAGCCACAGCATGGACACCCCGATTGACAGCAATCTCGAAAAAGACCGGCGTTGGGCGCAAATGGTGGTTCGGCTCGAAGAAGCTAATAACCCAGAAGCATGGGCAGTCAAACTCGCCGATTTACTCGATAATCTGCGTGGTAGTCATTCCTTAAAACCAGAGCGCCAAGCCGTGTTTCTCGAGATTAAAGCCCCGACCTATTTGCGATTAACCAACCCCTTTCTGGGCGCACATCCACTCTGGCGCGAAGTGCTGCTTGAATGGGCGAGTTTTGGAGAAGCCAAGTACCGAAACTTACTCGAGTCAAATAGTGCAGTGTATGAAAAAAATGGTTTGCTGGTCAGCAGTTCAAAACAACAAGTCACTCGAACAATGGTTTTAGAAACCTTAAAAACTGACGAATAATGTACCGCCTCGAGTCCGTGTAGAATCAGTTCTCGAGATGACAACCGAACTCCAAACCCCCAACGCCTTAGCACCTCAAGGCGTTTTTTTTATTCTCGGCGCAAGTGGCAGCGGCAAAGGCACATTGGCAAATACGCTACTCGAGGCAAAACAAATAGAAGCACACCTGAGTATGGGTGATTTACTCCGTGCCAGACAGTTCAACCCAAGTCTCGAGATGGAATTAAGTGGTGACATCCCAAGTGGGTTCTCGAGCCGCAGTGCATTTTTAGCTCATGCGGTGCAAGCAGGTTTGTTAATCCCCGATGCGTGGACACAAAGCATTGTCGAAAACGAATTGGTTCATATTTCGCCCAAGTTGCTCTGGGCGTTTGATGGCTACCCACGCAGCCCAGCCGCCGCAACCCACTTACTCGAGACACTAGAACAGCAACAGATTCCATGTCTTGGCGTGGTGCATTTAGAACTTGATTTTTTAGAGATGCAGCGCCGTTTACTGCTCAGAGGACGAGCCGATGACACACCATCAGGTATTGCCAACCGTTATCAGTTTTACTTAAAGAGTGTCGTGCCTAGTTTAGAAACCTTAAGAAAAACCATTCCTATTCTTTCATTAAACGCTTGCCTCGAGCCTCGAGTTTTAGCCGAGGCTGTTTGCAATTGGCTTAATCGTCGGTAATAACCCGCCGAGCGCCTAAGTATCGGGCTGCATAGTATTTTTCAGATAATTTGGATTTTAAGACCCGTCCGGGGTTACTGGCAGCATGAATAAATTCATCATCAGATAAATAAATGCCAACATGCGAAACACCTTTGCCCGTGGTGTCAAAAAAAACCAAGTCGCCTTCGCGTAGTTGGTCACGTTCGATTGATGTGCCGATTGCAAATTGCTCACGGCTGACCCTTGGGAGGCTAATCCCCATTTCGTTAAAGACGATACTGGTAAAGCCACTGCAATCAAGTCCGTTGGCACTCGAGCCACCAAAAACATAGTTCACCCCAAGGTAACGTTCGCTAATTTCACGCAAAGACTTGTCTTGGGCGAGATTGGCTTCTGGGATAATCAGGATTTGTCCAAGCCGCAGCGAATCCGAACTTAAGGCATTGCGGCTACGGAGTAATTCGACGGTTAGACCAAAGCGTTTGGCAATGTTAAACAGTGTGTCTCCTGCAACAATGGTGTAGGTCAGGATTGGTTCGGTATCAGGGACTGTTGGACTCGAGACCAAAGGCGTGGGAATGGGGTCTGGAGGTGTCAGCACAGGCAAAGGCGCAGTTTTCAGCAATGTCCAGACTTTGGGTTTGGCACTGCTGGGGTCAGTTGGGAAAGTGCTGGCAGGGCGTTCTGGTGGTGGGAGTTGGGCTAAGACGGTACTTGGTTCAGCCCGCCAAGAATTATTGGATACAAGCTCAGAAATAACGGATACAGGCAACACAGTCAGACTGATGGGTGGGCTACTTGGATTAACCATCACGGGTCTAGGAACAGCCATTGGAGGGGCTGGTGGTTTGGGAATAGCAGGGGTTGCGGTAGGTATAACTGGATTGGGAACAGGTGGTGCTGAACTGCTGGCTAGGGGGACTGGAAGGCTCGAGACTGGCGGTATTGGCGTACTCGAGCTAAAAAAAGCTGCATCCCACGGAATTAAAAGCACTTGCCCCAACTTAATCCCACTCGAGCCGAGCTTATTTAGTTCTGACAGGACTTGGACAGTTGTACCGTATTGCTTGGCAATCCCAAAAAGCGTGTCGCCTTTGATGACTGTGTGGTTACGTTCTGGAATCTCGAGAACCTGCCCGACTTTTAAGTCTGTACCACTTAAGTTATTGACCCGAGCTAAAACCGCAATCGGCACATTAAATTTTTTAGAAATACTGTAGAGCGTTTCTTTAGCTTGGACAGTATAAGGGGCTGCCACAACAAAACCAGACAGCAAAACACCAAAGAGAGTACCCCAACGCAACCCATTCACATCATACAGTGTACTGCAAATTTTATAATTCAATTGTTGTTTTTCCAACTTTTGGTTTCTAACGCATCGTTTTTGAAGTTTACGTGAATTTTATTGTCATTTTCTATTCAATTGCTTCACACTAAAGGCGCTACAATATGTCCATGAAATCACTTGGTTTATTGGCAGCCGCTTTTGCACTGCTTGGTGCTGGCTTTTTTCTGGGTCGGGTCAGTCTTCCAAATACAGCCCTTGAAGCTCGAGCAGCCCAAAATTCTCCTGCCTTGGTGATGGTGCAAAATACTGCCCCAAACGCACCACAACCCGCCCCGAACGACCCTCGAGAACTGATTCCACTCGGTCCAAATGGTCAGCAACCCGGTCAGGGACAAGGACAACAACCTCAACCCGGTCAAGGACAAGCCCCCGCCGATTGCCCAGTACAAATCTATCAAGATGGTCAACTCTTTACCTTCCCGCGCCCCGGACAACAACCCGGTCAAGGACAAGGCAATCAACCTGGTCAACCCGGCGGAGCGCAAGAACTGATTCCCTTAAATCCTGGTACACCCTCGAGTCCAAGCACACCAAGCACGCCCTCGAGTCCAAACACACCAGCGAACCCCAGAAGTTAGCCAAAACAGTTTTTAACCTTTTGCCTTTCGCCCTTTGCCTTTTGCCTCCCTTCACACGTCCTTCATTCCTGTACCGCAAACTGGAGAACAATGAACACCCCCCTTAATCCCAAAGATGTCATGGATGCCAGCGCTAAAATTCGCACCCTTTTATTTGAAGTCAAACGTGTCATCGTTGGGCAAGATGTGATGCTCGAGCGTTTACTGGTGGCTTTGATTGCTCGGGGACATATTTTAATTGAAGGTGTTCCGGGACTGGCAAAGACTTTAGCAATCAAAAGCACTGCCGACGCGATTGGCGCGAGTTTTAAGCGGATTCAATTTACCCCCGACCTTGTTCCAGCCGATTTAATTGGCACGCGAATTTATAACCAAAAAGAAGCCAAGTTTGAAACCGAACTTGGTCCGATTGTGGCAAATTTAATTCTAGCCGACGAAATTAACCGCGCTCCGGCTAAAATTCAAAGTGCGCTGCTCGAGGCAATGCAGGAGCGCCAAGTAACGATAGGGCAACAGACGTTTCCACTGCCTAACCCGTTTTTGGTTTTGGCAACCCAAAACCCCATCGAATCCGAAGGCACATACTTTCTGCCCGAAGCCCAAGTGGACAGGTTTATGTTCAAAGTCGTGATTTCATATCCCGGTTTCCATGAAGAAATGACGGTGGTAGATCGGGTCAGTACCAAATTCGATAAGTTAGACATTAAGCTGACCTTAGAAGAATTGGTCAATCTGCAACAAATGGCAGACCAAGTGTATGTTCACCCGAGTGTCACCGAGTACGCTGTGCGCCTTGCAAGGGCAACCCGTGAGCCATCAGAAGCTAAGCTGCCCGAACTGAAAAAATTTATTTCGATAGGTGCAAGTCCTCGAGCCAGCGTCAATTTAATTTTGGGTGCTAAAGCCCTTGCGATTATGCGTGGGCGCGAATACGCCCTGCCCGAAGATGTCCGCGACCTGTCCTTTGATGTGCTGCGTCACCGTATTATTCCTAGTTACGACGCACTAGCCGATGGAATCAGCATGGAAGGCATCATCGCTCAGATTGTGCAGAATATTTCTCTCCCAAGAGTTCACCTCGGCGACCCGTATAAATCGGTGGATGCCGTTCCTAATCCTAGCCCAATGAACAATATCGAAGTTAATTTGTAATCCTGTTTTCTCAAATCCTACCGAAAAACAATTTACCACCAATACACCGTAGGGACAGACCCCCGTGTCTGTCCTGCCCAAGCAATCGCAATCGCCAATTCAGGGCGGGTACAAGACCCGCCCCTACGAAAAACAAAAAACGTAAGGCAATCCAAGGATTAACCGTGACACTTGTTCAATCTTCAAAACCCGCTCGAGTTCCATTTTGGCGACGCGCCCCGAAACCAAAAGCGCTTCCTGTTGCTTTGCCACCAGTCTCGAGTGTCGTAAAGCCGTTAGCCTTGCCAGAACAATTGCTGCGGAAGCTCGAGTTTACAGTTCTTAAACGCTTGGATGGTTTTTTGTTTGGCGAGTACACAGGTGTCTTTTACGGACCCAGCTTAGATTTAGCCGAAGTTCGACCCTACCAACCGGGCGATGAAGTACGGCGCATAGATTGGAATGTAACCGCCCGTTCTGGCGAACTGCATGTGCGTCAGTACCGCGAAGAACGCGAAATTACCGCTTGGATTATTGTGGATGCCAACCCAAGTATGCACTTTGGCACACGGCGTTTAACCAAATATCAATTGGCACTCGAGTTTGCAGCTTTGGCAGCCCGAATTTGCACCCGACACGGCGATAAAGTCGGGGCATTGGCGGTCAGTGCCACGGGCATTAAACTGATTCCAGCCGGAAGTGGACGGCAACAGGCGCTGCGGATTGTGGATGAACTCAGCAAGCTCGAGAATCAAACTGCCACAACCCACACCAACCTTGGTACTGCCCTTGAACAAGTCGCCAAGACCTTAAGACGGCGCGGTTTGGTTTTTGTGATTTCTGATTTTCTCGAGCCACCCGCCCTTTGGGAAAAGAACCTCTCGAGGCTAGGTATTAAACACGACCTGATTGCAGTGCGAACCATTGACCCAGTAGAACGCGAACTCCCGAAGGTCGGCGGAGCGCGTTTTCGTGACCCTGTGTCGGGGCAAGAAACATGGGTAGACACATCGGATAAAGGTGTTCAAGCTGCCCATCAGCAGATGGTACTTGAGCGCGAGACCCGAATTCAAAAATCCTTTAGACGCGCTACGGTAGACCACTTAGAATTGATTACGGCGAACGGTATTCTCAATCCTTTATTAAAATTTGCGATTCGCAGAAAAGGACGGCGTTAAATGACTTTTGCTTCTCCTGAAATGCTGTTGCTGCTGCTGCTCGTGCCATTGGCTTGGTTTGGTTTAACTCGGCTCGAGGCAAGGCGTAAAAACACAGCACTGGCGTATGCCGATGCAAATTTACTGAGCAACACGATTAAAACTGCGCCCAAACTGCATTCCAATATCCCTCGAGTCTTGCAATTACTGGCTTTGGCGGCATTACTTTTTACATCTTCGCGCCCAATGGCGACTTTATCCTTGCCGCAAAATAAAGCCGCCGTGATGATTGCCTTAGACACCAGCCGTTCGATGCTTGCGCCAGATGTTGAACCCACAAGGCTCGAGGTTGCCAAAGGTGTGATCAAAGAATTTGTCAAACTCGCGCCACAAGACACCCGTATTGGCTTGGTGACTTTTTCTGAAAGTGCTGCCGCCGTTGTACCCGTCACGACTGACCGAACCCAGTTACTCGAGCGGCTGGGGAAAGTCAAGGTTTCCAACACCACCAGTTTAGCCGACCCAATTGTGGCGGGTGTGCGCTCTTTGCCGGGGCGGGCGGCGGCGATTATTCCGCAAGGTTTACCGGGCGCGTTGCGCCCCAATCAGCCAAATCCAAATCCCAATGCTAAACCAGTAGACATTGCTGCACTGCCGCCGGGCGCGATTTTTTTACTGTCCGACGGGGTTGGGAATGTCGGCGCAGATGTCAAACTTGCCACCCAATTTGCTAAAACCTATAAAGTCAAGGTTTACACCGTTGCCATTGGAAAACAAGGTGGGGCAGTTGCCAAAATAGATGGGCAAGATTTTTTTATTCCCTTTAATGCCGAGACCTTAAAGCAAATTGCCCAACTTGGCGAAGGACAAGCCGTGACCAACGACAAAGCCGAACTCGAGAAGGTCTTCAAAGAACTTGGCACAGCCATTCGTTTTGAACCCACCAAGCTCGAGCTAAGCGGTATTTTATCGGGGTTGGCATTACTTTTCTTATTGATTTCGGCAGGTCAAAATCTACTCTGGCATCGGAGGTTGGCATGAGCTTTACTTGGATTTGGTTACTTCTGGCGCTTCTGGTCATTCCTCTGCTGGCTTATTTGTACTTACGCAGTCAAGCCCGTCCTGCTGAGAGTGTGGTGCTTCACCCTGACGCAGAATTTTTACAACGTATTTCCCAGAAGCGATTCTCAAAAGGACGCGACATCCCAACCTTGGTGTTCTTACTCGCCATTGGTATGTCGGTGGTTGCATTGGCTCGCCCAAATGCACCTATTCCAGTCCCAGACAATAAAACCACAATTATGCTGACCCTTGATGTTTCGCTTTCAATGGATGCCAAAGATATTACACCAACCCGTTTTATTGCCGCCCAAGAAGCGGCTCGGTTATTTATTAAACAACTTCCCAAAGGCACAAAAATTGGTTTAGCCAGTTTTGCTGGATACGCCGCAATTAACGTGAATCCGACGGCTGACCACGAAGAAGTCCTCAAAGCCATAGATGAACTTTCAATGGGACGCGGTACTGCGATTGGTGCGGGTATCCGCGAATCGGTTTCGGCATTACCGGGGCGCAACGCCGACGGACAAACAAAACCAGAGAAAAACCCACCGCCTGTGGCAGTGGTACTTTTAACCGACGGACGCAACAACCGCGAACCAGACCCTATCGAAATGGCAAGCATGGCACGTGACCAACAAGTTAAAATTTACACCGTCGGGCTAGGCACAGAAAGCGGTTCAATCAACCTCGAGAGCGGCGGTTTTCGGGTCGGTTTTGACCCCGAAACCTTAAAACAAATTGCCGCAACCACGGGCGGACAATACTTTGAAGCCCGTAGTGCTGGACAATTGAACGCCGTCTATAAAAGCCTAGGGCGTAGCATCGGTTGGACAACCCGTCCAGGCGAAGTCACACACCTAGCGGCGGCTCTGGCTGGAATTTTACTGTTTGTTTCACTGGCGACTGGCGAACTCAACCGTCGGGTTGTCTAATGAATCATCCCCAGAAAGAGAATCTCATCAAAAAATCCTCGAGAAAATACAAAGCTAAGTAATGAAGCAAATTTAGGCTGAGGTATCAATACGAAGAAAATGCGTGTAGGGGCAGACCCCTGTGTCTGCCTTGCTGAGAATTGGTTAAGAGTAATTTGGCTAGTCGCTCTAAAGGAGATTTATGAAGCAAGATTTATACCGTTATGTGGTCGAAGAATTCGCCGAAGATTACCAACACGGAGAAATCGGTCGCCGTGAATTCCTGCGCCGTATGGCACTGCTTGGTGGCGGTGTGATTGGGGCAACTGCGCTGCTCGAGTCGGTTGGTGTGGCAGCCGCTTCTCAAGCCGAATGGGAACAGGTTTTTGCCAGCATCCCCGAAGCCGAACCGATGTTAAAAGCCCAACAAGTAGACCCAAAAGACTCGAGTATTGAAGCCAAGAGTATTGTTTATACCGCTCGAGGCTTTGAACATATGGCGTATCTTGCCAGACCCGTTGGTGTAGCCAGTGCGCCGGGGGTGCTAATTATCCACGAGAACCGTGGACTTCAGCCACACATCGAAGATGTGGCAAGGCGCATGGCAAAAGCTGGTTATATTGCCCTTGCACCCGATTTGGTCAGCAAGAACGGTGGCACAAAGAAATTTACCGACACGGCTCAAATCTCGAGTATCCTCGCGCAAACCAGTGGCGACGAGCATGTGGCGAATCTGCTCGAAGCGATGAGTGTCTTAAAAGCCACAACTGGTGTGCAAGCCATGCGCTTAGGCGTAACTGGTTACTGCTTTGGTGGCGGGCTAACATGGCGACTGGCAACCGAAAGTAAAGATTTACTGGCAGCCGTACCATTCTACGGACCTGCCCCAGACCTTGCCAAAGTCCCCAATATCAAAGCTGCCGTTCTGGGAATTTATGGTGGCAATGATGCGCGAATTAACGCTGGAATCCCCGCCCTCGAGACTGCCCTAAAAGCGGCTAAGACCAAATACCAGATTAAGATTTTTGAAGGCGCAAACCATGCTTTTCATAACGATACTGGCGCAAATTACAAAAAAGATGCGGCTGAAGAAGCATGGCGTATGACCCTCGAGTGGTTCAAAACTCATTTGTAAATCAATGGTCTACCCAAAAGTAAATAATCAAAAAATGAATTAGACTGTCTTTATGACCATCCCAGAGATTATTGAAATCAAACGCGAAGGTGGGACTCATACCCGCCAAGAACTCGAGCAGTTAATTCTTGGTTTTGTGGC
>JAYWHB010000369.1:0-3563 GCA_043777915.1 Deinococcales bacterium | reverse complement strand
CCGCCGCTTCGGACGGGCTGCCGATGGTCACTCGAGTGACCAATTGGTCACGTAGAATTGGGCTGATGAGGTTATTTTCGCTGTCATATTCGCAAGTGCCATTGGGGGTATCACAAAAACTCGAGAAGCGCAGTCCTAGGGCTGGACGTGGCGTAACGGCTTGTCCTTGGCGATTGGCGTTTTCTTGGCGTACCGCTTCGGGGTTTAAGTAATAGGCGTGTCCGTCTTGGAGGTCGGCAAATAATTTAACAATCAAAGGTTCGATTTTTTCATAGCTGCACTCTTCTGGGTTGGGAGTGCGTAAACAGACCAAAGCAACCTCGGTACGGTATTTGTCCAACAAGGCTGGAATTGCCACCGTGCTGGGTCCAAAATACTGGGTTTCGATAAAATTGGCAGCTTGGTTAAAGAGTTCTACGGCTGGACTGGCAAAGCCTTGGGTGGCAGTAAAAAAATAAAAAACGAGGCTTAAAAAAACTCTTTTCATCGTCCAAGTCTACCATTTTTGAAGGCTGCGCCCAGTAAAAATTTCACGCTTTGATAAATCTAGGGTAAACTGTTTGGACTTGTGGCAAATGGGAGTTTAGCCGCACGAAAGGAATCCATGAATAATTCGGGCGACCCCCAATATCAAATAAAGCTAGAAGCCATTGCCGAGCGACTTAAATCCCACAACGGCACAATTGTGATTGCCGCCCATGTAGACCCAGACGGAGACGCGATTGGCAGTGTCTTGGGGGCTTCTCGAGCTTTGGCTTCCATTGGTAAAACAGTGCTGCCAGTGGGGGTGCCGCCGCGCTACCTTGAATGGATGGTCGGGGCATCTGAACTGACCCCTAAACTCGAGGTACTGCCAGATGGCGCACTGCTTTTGGTGGTGGACAGCGCTGAAGTCTCGAGGGTAGATGGTGTACCAATGAACCAAGCGGGTATTCCAATTATTAATATTGACCATCATGGTTCTAACCCGCGTTTTGGCGAAATTGCCTTGGTCAGTCCAGACAAAGCCGCCTGTGCTTTGATGGTTAAAGATTTAGTGGCAGCCCTAGGTGTGGAACTTAGCTCTGCAATCAGCGAGCCGTTACTGACTGGTATTCTGACCGACACAGGTTTTTTTCGCAACAGCAACACCGATACTTCAGTGCTTCATGCGGCGGCTGATTTACTTTCTTCTGGGGTCAGTTTAGTCAAAATAAACGAAGCGCTGGCTTCTCAGCCGCATTCGTTTTATAAACTCCAAGCCGAAGTGTATGCCACCATCGAGTTTCCGCTTTCGGGCAGAATGGTCACGGCTTTTGTCAATTCGGCGATGCTGACGCGCTTAGGGGCAAGTTGGGAGGATGTTGAAAGTCTGGTCAATTACATCCGCAACGCCGAAGGGACTGTGGTGGCTTGTTTATTTAAGGATTACGGCGATTCGGTCAAAGTCAGTTTGCGTTCTAAGAGCGGAGTCAGCGCTCAGAACATTGCCATTGCGTGCGGTGGCGGTGGGCATGTTCCGGCGGCTGGAGCGACGATTAACTTGCCGTTTGCCGAAGCCTACGCCAAAGTCCTCGAAGAAGCCAAACTCGAGTTACAACGGGCTGGTATCTCAATCCATTAGACCGAAAAATCACTGATTTGCGCCTGCATCACAATCACTTTAAGTCCACGTCCAGACAACACAACTTGGTTCTGCTCGAGTAAAACCCTAAAATGCTGCATCCCGCCAACCCCACTGACAAAGGCTTTGGCGGCGATGCTGTTTGGAACAGTCACCACATGTTGTCTTGTGGCGGTTTGTTCATCTTCTTTGGTGAGGTACTCGAGCGCCAGTTTTACGGGGTCTAGGTTAAACATGGTTTTTTCTGGGCGCAGATTGGGTATAAATTGGAATTGTCCTTGTTGGCGCTGAACCAAATTAGCCACTGCCTCTTCGTTATCTAGTAAATGATGTTCAACCGCCACGACTCGACCATTCAGTAAAAAAAGTTTGGCATCATCCAAAGAAATCGCACCATTGACTGGACTAGCAGCAACCATTTGCAGCAATCCAACTGTTCCACCAACATTCTCGAGCCTGCCAGAAAAACCTTCGCCAATCACTAATTTTTCTTGGGTATTTTCGATTTGCAACTCGAGTTTTGCAACTTTAGCTTGGGATTCTAATGTTTCGGTGATGTCTCTTGCCGAAATCAGTACCCCAACCGCCACACCTTTTGGATTTAAGCGAAGGCTGGCATGGACTGATAGATGCAGCAATTGACCATCTCGTATGACAACCCGAAGCTGAAAAGACTCTACTTGTTTTGGTTTGAGTTGCCGTAGTTTTTGACGCACCATTATTAAATCATCTGGGTGCGAAAATTGCATTGCATCAAGTCCAATAAATGATTTTCCTATTGTTCCGCCTAGCGACGCAAAGGCTGGATTGACAAATTCAAATTTGCCTTCGTTATTGAGCAGCGCAAAACCATCTTGGAGGGTTTCCAAAATTTCAAGGGCAAAGTTTTTTTCGGTTTCAAGCAAACGCTGTGTATCTTGCAAGGTGTCTTTTAGTTTTTTGTTGATTGCTCGTCGGGCTTCTAAGGTAGCTTGCTCGAGGGCGATTTCTTCGGAAATATCCCTGAGAATAATCACATGCCCAATGGCTTTTCCATTTGAATCATAATGGGGATGCCCAATCACTTCAACCTCGGCAAGCGACTGGTCTTTACGAATCATTTGATAGCGATAAACGGTGGATTGTCCCTTGGCTCGAGCCGCCATTGCTTCTTGGATTGCAGGGTGATAATTGACATGCACCAAACGCTGAATCGGTTGCTGCAAAACTTCTTCGGGTAAATATCCAAATTGTTTTGTAAAAGCCGAATTGACAAATTGGATTACCCCAGTCGGGTCTTTAAGAATCACACTCAAAGGCAGCGAATGGGCAATAGCAAGGAGCGAATCGCGTTCTCGAGCAATTTTATGTGGTTGCTGCATTTCAAACAGTTCAGATTGTCGTTTTAAGCAAAGCGAGACTTGATGGGCAAAAACTTTGATCATCTGATTTTGCCTTGGTGTGATTTCTTGGCTTGGAGCTAATGAATTCATGTACCACAAAGCGCCAACAATTCCATGAGGCATGACGATTGAAATACCAAGCGCATTTTTAGGCGTTTTGAAACCCGTTAGCAATCCCAATTCGTTAAGTTGTGCATGATTGTTCACAGCTTCTACTCGAGTAGGCAACAACCAAGTTGGAAAAATCTCTTTTGGCTTAAACCCTTCAATATCTAATCCAAAAGAACCGACGAGTTTGATGTTTTGTCCAACCAACAAAACCATAAAAGCAACTTGGTAATTTAAGGACAACGCCGAACTGTAGACCAGATTTTCACTTAGCGGCGTGAATTCTTGAATAAATTTATCTTGATTATTAGCACTTAAATAGAAATTATCGGGCGGAAAGATCGGCATAAAACCTCACATTTATGGTCTCTCCCGAGATAAATCCTCAACACTGTTATTGTATCGGCTTGCAATCAAAACAATATCACACCATAAACACCTTAAAGTGACCCCAGAACCCAAAAAATGTC
>JAYWHB010000368.1:0-3564 GCA_043777915.1 Deinococcales bacterium | reverse complement strand
GAGGTGATTTAGATTCGGCTCGAGCCGCCGCTTACCGCCCTGACCCAATGCGAAATCAGCTTAGTGTCGTGGATATTCACGGCTTACACAGCCACGCCCAAATGTTTGTGGTTGGCGTGATTTTGAAGCAACTGTTTGAGGACAAAGAACGCAAAGGGCGCACACCTTACGTTTTTGTGGTACTGGACGAACTTAATAAATACGCCCCTCGAGACGGCGAAAGCCCGATTAAAGATGTGCTGCTTGATATTGCAGAGCGTGGACGCAGTTTGGGGATTATTTTAATTGGCGCACAGCAAACGGCTTCTGAGGTTGAACGGCGCATCGTGTCTAACGCTAGTATTCGTGTGGTGGGGCGCTTAGACCCCGCCGAAGCCGAACGCCCAGAGTACCGATTTTTACCAGCCGCTTTTAGAATGCGCTCTGGGATTTTGCAACCCGGAACAATGATTGTGAGTCAGCCCGAAGTGCCAAGCCCCGTGATGATTACTTTTCCATTTCCAGCATGGGCAACCCGCCGCGATGAAGTCAAAGACATGCCGACAACACGCGAAGAATCCGAGAAAGTTGCCGCCGATTGGCTGACCTAAACTCGAGAGCCGAACCTTGAATCTTACTTGTTACTTAAAGTAAGATTTTATTATGGAACACTCGAGAATCAGCAGCAAAGGGCAATTGGTAATCCCAAAAGGTTTGCGTGAAAAACTCGATTGGCGTGAAGGCGACGAGATTATATTCAGTCTCGAGGATAATAAACTGACACTTCAAGCACTGGTGAAACGAAACTTGGGCGAAATTCTAAGTCAGAATAAACCCAGCCCAGCCAAAATTGAATACATGGGGTTTGAACAGTTACTCGAGTTAGAAAAACAAAGTGCCAAGGCTCGTCGCGCTCGAGGGCGTTAATTATGTGGGCAGATACCAATATTTTGGTGCGTTTGGTGACACAAAACCCAACAACCCAATTTCAAGCAGTACAAACCTATTTGCAAACGGTCAACACGGCTGTAAAAGTACATCCAGCCCATATTTGCGAAGCCCTTTATGTCCTCGAGGGGCAAGTTTATCAATTCACGACGACTCGAGCCGCGCAAGAACTCGAACTAATTTTAAGTGCCAGTTGTTTTGAAGTGATAGACGCAATTGCTACTGTCAAGGCATTACGAGCCTATCCAGCCAGCAACCTTGATTTTCCAGATGTACTGCTTTGCGAATTGGCTCGAGCCGAAGCAAGTGAGGTACTGACCTTTGATAAGAAAATGGCGCGTTTAAGTGTGACCATTCAGATACCTTAGACAGCATTTTTAGTTTTAATGTTAAACTTCTGCCTCAAGCGAGGCATAACATGGCTAAAAAGAAAGTACAGCGTAGCGGTAATAGCAATGCCTTAAGTAATATTAGTGATTCTGTAAAGCAAATTCAGGAAGGATTACAAGTTTTACGGTATAGTCCGAAAGCCACAGATGAGGCTCTAACATTGCTAGTGCAATCACTTCATTTACAATCTGATGCTTTTGTTTTAGAACTATCACAAAGACAAGAAATTATTCAATCATCGCGTAAAGCAATGGGAGAAACCTTAAGACAAGCCGCCGAAAAGGAAGGCTGCGAATGCGAGTTTCGTCCTCCATATGCTTATTTTGGGTGTGTTCGTTTTTTCGAGCAACAACCTAATACGTGGCGTGTCAGTGTGCTTGATGACGTTGCGATTCAAACCATAGAAACCGTCAATGCAGAAATTTTAGCTACTGTTGCCCTTGAGATTATTGTTGGTATTGAAGCGGTTTTAACCAAAGCTAAAGCCTTCGCTAAAGTTTTCGAGAGTAATTACCAGCTTTTACACAAAGCGACTCATTTTCAATTTGTAAGCCCTAATATCTTAATGTTGTTAATGACCAGCGATAAATCTCTAAAAGCCCACCTGACTTCTAGTGATGACCTGACCCGAACAGTGGTATCTCGAGCGCAAATGGCGTATCTCTTAAAAGCCTTTAAGCAAGGGAGCGACTTAGAAATTTCTTTTACTGGTGCAACCCAGCACAGCACCAAAGAACCGCACCTGTTTCTGTCATTGCCTAGTTTTCTCGAGCCGCGTAAGCACCCACAGCCAATACCAATTTCTGCTGTATCTCTGGTGGTGAAAAAATGATTTCCCAAGCCCAAGCACGTCAAGGTTTGGAAGCCTTGAGTAATGGTATTCCACCAAATGACGAAATTATGGAGTTTATTAGCGTAGGTCTTGAAGCAGACCTTGAGATGTTCTACGAGGAATACTTTAGTGCTGAGACTGGTTTACTTCCTAATAGCGAGCAAGGTGCTTTCAAGATTGTTGAAGCCTATTATGGAGGCGGAAAAACACATTATTTGCGTTCTGTAGAGCGTTTAGCCCATAAGCACGGTTTTGCCAGTGCTTTTATTGAACTGCATAAAGATTCATGTCCGCTAACGAATTTTGAACTTATTTATCAAAGAGTCATGGAGCGATTAACCTTACCCGCAACTGAATCGCAGCCTCGAGCCGAAGGAATTGAACAAGTTTTACGCCGCTTGGTTCTACCTCCAGCCGAAGATACAGAGACTGACCCCGCGACTTATGCAAATACAATGATGCGAAATATACGCGATTTGCCCTTACCGAGCATTCGGATGGCTTTGCATCAAGCAGCTATGGCAATTGTTTCAGATGATCGTACTACACTAGATGAATACAAAACATATTTACGAACAGGTAAATCTAGCCCAACCATACGCCGAAAAACCAGTCTCGAACCAATTGATAAAAAAACAGGAGCTATGGCAATTCGTTCAGTCATAATGTGGTTGCGGCAAATGGGTTTGCCAGGTCTGGTTTTTATTATGGACGAAGGTGATCGTTCTTTGTCCATGTCACGAAAAAATGACAAAGAGGTGGCATCTAATAATCTTGTGCAACTGATTAATGAGACGACCAGTAGCTGGGCAGGTGTTTTATTTCTTTACTCAATACCAGGGTGGACAGATTTTGAGAATTGTTTTGGACACAATCAAGCATTGATTCAACGGATAAAATCTGTTGGTTTCCCAAGTAATCCCTTAGCAACCAGAATAGTTTTAGAGGAACGGTACTCAAGCAAGGAAGCAAAAACACAGATTTGCCAAGAAGTGGGCAATAAACTTTTTGAAATCTTCCAGATTGCTTATCGCTCACAAATAGATACTGTGAGTGTCGAAAAATATATAAACTTGACTGCCAAAAAAGTGTTTGACTATGCTGATGAGGTGTATTTTCGCCGCTTATTTTTTCAGGCTTTTATCGCCGTTCTATTTAAGTTAAAAAGCGGACAACAGCCAAGCAGTGCCGATATTGAATCCATTGTCAGCAATACCCCTAAATAGCAAAATCTTATGAAGCCGCAATACCGCGCCACGATGTTCAAAGCTCGAGCCGCCCTTGAAGCGCTTCGGTGTGGTGTTGTCTCGCCAGAGGTCACTACTACCAATAACGCGAAGAGAGTAAGTGATCTCTTTTTATCGGTTAGACTAAAATATGTCACGACCAGCCCCCGAATTTAAGCTCAGTGAAGA
>JAYWHB010000367.1:0-9964 GCA_043777915.1 Deinococcales bacterium | reverse complement strand
AGCTTAAAAGTCAGTGGGCTAATGTCTGGCACATCGGTTTGACCAAAGCTGTTTGTTCCCCATGCGATAAGGCTGCCATCGGATATCAGAGCCAGTCCATGCTCATCGCCGCCAGCCACAGCCACCACATTGGCTAAATCGCTCGGTAAATCCAGTTGGTTATGGGTGTTATCGCCCCAAGCAATTACGCCAAGACTCGAGGTGATGGTCAGGTTAAAGTTTGAACCTGAGCCAATTGCACCAATCTGACTGACCGTGTTTGGCATGGTGAAATCTGTGCCGTTGTTACCCCACTGCACCACATTGCCGTCATCTTTAAGAACTAGGTTATGTGCCGAGCCTGCACTGATTGCCACAATGTTAGCCACACCACTGGGGATGTTTAACTGACTGCTAACATTATCGCCCCATGCCACGACTGTGCCATTACTTTTCAGGGCTAAACTATGAAGCCCGCCAACGCTGATGGCAACCACATCGGATAAATCTTGCGGGATGTTGACCTGACCACTGCAATTGCAACCCCAAGCAAGCACCGTGCCATCGTTTTTAAGGGCAAGGCTCGAGTTTCCGCCTGCGGCTACCACAATCACATCACTTAAACCCGTTGGTACATCGATTTGACCAGCACCATTGCTGCCCCAAGCCGCGACCGTGCCATTACTTTTTAGGGCTAAATTATGAAAATTTCCTGCACTGACCGAAACCACATCGGTTAAATCGG
Source organism: Deinococcales bacterium (assembly GCA_043777915.1). Classification (GTDB taxonomy): domain Bacteria; phylum Deinococcota; class Deinococci; order Deinococcales; family JAAFIG01; genus JAAFIG01. The sequence goes on along the minus strand of JAYWHB010000367.1, from coordinate 9,240 downwards.
TGGGCACAATCGTTTCGCCAGCCATATTGCTGCCCCAAGCGGCGACTGTGCCATCTGATTTGATGCCTAGGCTGTACCAATACCCAGAATCCACAGTGATGTTCGGATTAATCACTTTTAAGCTGCTGGTGATACTCGAGCCGCACGCACTGGCAGTGACTGTTCCAGTCCCAAGTTCTAAGGCTGTTAATGTATTGCCCGCAATTTGTACTTTGCTGGTGTTGGACACGCTTTGGGCAGGAAGATAATAGCCGCCGTCGGTGTTGACAAAAAGACTGGTGGACAAGGTTTGTCCTTTGCTAATAACCCGAACAACTGGCTCGAGGTTGGCAGCCGTAAAACTGCGGTTAATCAAATAGGCGCTAGGGTTGCTGGCAATACCCGCCGTGCGAAGACTGCACAGTGCATTAACCGTGTTGCGACTGGCGGGGCTGTTAAATACAGATGGTAACGCCGTAATACTGGCACTGCTGCCCAGCGCGGCGGCTCGAGCCACCACTGCCGCATTACCCGCATGGCTTTGGGCTTCTAAAGTTTGGGTCACTCGAGTGACCGAATCCGAGACTGGCACAGCACTAAAAGCAAAAGCATAGGGGTCGTTTACAGGGTCGGCTGCCAAAGGCACTTTCATACCAACAATCATGCGGTTGGCGTTGGCGGTGGTCTCGAGGGTACGCCCACCTGTGCTGTTCAGCACAGTAAAACCATACGGCAATAAACCAGTCATGCCGGTCGGCACGTAATCCAAAGCGCTTTCGGGCAGGTACTGCACTGTATCTTCGGTATTTGGCAGTGGCACAATTTTGTTGGTCACGGAGTTATAAGTGCTTGCTTGGGCGGGTTTAACACTGAGTGCCAGTGTCTCGAGTTCAGTAGTGCTAAAGGCTGTCCCACCGGGCGCACGAATTGCGGTACTGATAGCAGAGTCGGCAATTGAACTGCTGCTACGAACCCCAAGAAAACTAACGTTCTCGAGATTGGCGGTGCTGTTGACCGATACCACAGCGTAAACGTACCGAAAGCCATTAACGCGATTCTCACCAATTGGAATGTAATCCATGCTGCCTCGAGCCACCACCCGAATTGGTGTAACAGTTGCTTGTTGGTCGGTCAGGGCTTGGGTTTTTATACTCGAGAGACTGGCATTAAAATTTGGTGTGCCAAGTCCATCAAAAGTTAAAGTAAAAGCTGCACCAACTGGTTTTAAGGAAGGGACTGGCTGGATATTTTGTTGTCCACAAGCCGCTAGTGCCATGCCGAGTAGAACTGGAATAATAATATTTTTCATGCTTCTCCTCGAGTTACGGGATTTTGAAAGTCAGTGGCGCAATGACTGGAATGGTGGTTTGACCGGCTGCGTTATAACCCCATGCGGTAATGCTGCCATCGGCTTTTAAGGCAAGGTTGTGAAACACTCCTGCTGCAATTGCCACAACATCCGTTAAGCCAGTAGGAACAGTTGATTGACCAAAATTATTGCTACCCCATGCCACCACTGTGCGGTCAGCTTTTAAGGCAATTGAGTGATAATCCCCTGCACCTATCGCAATAACCCCAGTTAAATCCGTCGGTACGGTTGATTGACCATCCCTATTGTCGCCCCATGCCACGACGGTACCGTTTTGTTTCAAAGCAAGGTTGTGATACGCTCCCGAACTAATCGCAATCACATCGTTTAAGCCAGTTGGAATGTCGGTTTGTCCAAATTGGTTTTCTAATCCCCAAACCACAAGGCTACCATCGGATTTAAGGGCTAAACTAAACCCATTCCCGCCTGTTATCGCGGCGACATTGGTTAAACCTGTAGGAACATTGGTTTGAAAATAAACATTCCACCCCCAAGCAACCACGCCACCATTTCTTTTTAAGGCTAAAATATGAAAAACACCTGTTTCTATGGCTACAACACCAACCAAGCCACTCGGTACAGTTGGTTGCTCATAAAAATTATTTCCCCAAACCCTGACGACACCATTATTTTGTAACGCCAAACTATGATATTGATTTGCAGCCACTGCTTGCACCAAGTAACCAGTTAAATCACTTGGTATGGTTGTTTGCCCCTCACCACTGTCTCCCCAAGCTGCCACAGTATCATCGGATTGTAAAGCCAGACTATGAAATCCACCACCCGCAATCGGAATAATATCGGTCAGGACATTCAAGTTACTGATACCAGTCACACCACAAACACTGGTGCTGACTGTGGTTGCTCCAGCGCTAAAAGCCGTTAAATGCTCATAAACCACACTCCCTAAAATTGGGTTGGTCAGGGTTATTTGGGCTGGAAGGTAAAAATTACCTGCCGCATCAGCAATAGTAATCTCGAGCGGTAGGGTTTGCCCAGTGGTAATCACTCGAGTTCGTAAAGCAACCGTAGTTGGCAGACGATTAACCAAATAAGCCGTTGGTGTGACAGCCGTACCAACCGTCCGAACTTGACAAATAGCCAGCCTTGTTTGGCTTGGAGCAGCCCGTAAATTACTGCGTGGCACGACCACGGGTTTTGTTGTACCCGGCATGACGCGCAATTCCCCACCAACTCGAGTTCTGACCGCCTTAAAAGCTGCTTGGTTAATTGGCAATTGGGCTTCTAGCGATTCAGTAATGATCGTGGTGCTGTCTTCATAAATCCCAAAACGCAGTTTAATGGTGTATGGGTCGTCTTTGGCTAAAGCCTGCAACGGTACACGCATGGCAATCGTGATTGTGCCAGTGCTGCTAATAGTGCGGCTTGTGCCATTGTGCGCCACAAAACCGTAAGGCAGAACATTACCTAAACTCGAGACTTCGCTTTCAGTATAAATTTGCAGTGTATCTTCTTCGCCAGCCACCAGCGCAGGGCTTTGGCTTCTCGGCTCGAGGGAAATCGGGCTGGTGGGCTGAAGACTGGCAGCTAAAGCATCAAATTCGGATTGGGTATAAGCAGCTAAGCCGGGATAACGTGCCAGTTCAGAAACCGCGCTCAAGCTGCCGCTTTTTGGGTCGTTCATTGCCATAAAAGTCAGGTTGGTAAATGTTCCCTCGAGCAGAGAAATTGGCAGCGTAACGTGTAAATACCGATGCCCCGAAGTTCTGGCTTGTCCGAGTGGCACAATATCGGTACTCGAGCGAATGATCGCTTCTCCTAGAATAATTCGGCTGCTGACTTCTGTGTCAAGGGTTTGCGGACGAACTCGAGCCGAAAGTTTTGGGCTGCCAATTCCAGTTAGGGCAATTTCGATGGGGCTACCGACAACTTTAATCGGCGGTTCTGCTTTGGGTGGTGGCGCAATCGGTGGTGTTGTACAAGCTCCAATTAGGATTAAAAATACAAGCAGCATTGGTTTTTTTAACATGGCGTAACTCCTTGAGGTTTGTCTTCTCGAGGTAGCATAAAAGGCGGCGCGTATATTGGCGTTATATTGCCGTTATATGGTCTGTATCTTGGATATTCTCTTCGTGATACGCTAAAGTTCATGGTCTGCCAATGGTGAAAAACCCACAATTGTGCTTATTTGGTTCGCCACGAATCGGTGAGCGACCTTTACCATTGTCTAAATTAACCGCCTTAGCAGCCTATTTGATTGTGCAGAATAAGTGGGTGGCTCGAGATGAATTGCTGAATTTGTTTTACCCTGATTCTTCTGAAACCGATGCCCGTAACAGCTTGCGACAATTGGTGCTGCGCTTAAAATCCGACTGGCAAGACTTAGAAATCGAAAATAAAACATCGAGAATGCGCTTAATCGTGGATTGCGATCTAGAAGAATTCAAAACCGCCCTCGAGTCTAAAAATTTTAGCCAAGCATCAGCTTTTTCAAACGCCCTGCTCGAGGGCTTGTACCTCGCTGACGCACCAGAATTTATGGAATGGCTCGAGCTTGAACGTAAGTCCTTGCAGGCAGCTTGGCTCAAAAACGCCTTGCAGTTTGCCCGCCAAGCCGACCCCTTTGAGGCAGATAAAATCCTTAAACAGATTCTGCAAAAAGATGCCTTGTGCGAAGAAGCAGTTCAGATTTTCCTTGAACGTTTTGAACCGAACCAAGCCAAGCTGGTTTTTCAGACCTTTGCCAAAGCCATTGGCGAATTAGGTCTGCAACCACATCCAAAAACACTGGCTTTATTTGATCAATTAACCGATTTTTCGCAAGCCATCACGGTTCATAACCTGCCATTCTCGAGTACCCCGTTTGTTGGGCGTGAACAGCAATTACGGGCTTTGCATGAGATTATCGAACACCCAATGTCACGCTTAATTACGGTTGTGGGTTTGGGCGGCATGGGTAAAACTCGTTTGGCACTGCAAGCGGCTCATGCTTGGCTCGAGGCGGGGTTTGATGGGGTTTACTTAGTCACACTCGCCGATATAAAAGATATTTCGGGGCTACCAAATGCCATTGCCAGCGCCATGAGTATGCCAGTCTATACTGAAGTCAACACCGAACTTTTGGCGTTACTCGAGAAAAAACGGGTGCTATTGCTGCTCGATAATTTTGAACATTTAACCCTCGAGTCACCGCGTGGTTTTATGCACGACTTGCTCGAGCGCTGTGCCAATCTCAAGGTTTTGGTGACTTCCAGAGTACCGCTTCAGATTTACGGCGAATGGCTTTTTGATTTGCAGGGTTTTGAATCTGGTGATTCGGCTGCCACACAACTTTTTTGGCAAACTGCTGGGCGACATAATCCTAGGCTCGAGACAACCGACCAAAGCAGTGCTTTACAAATTGTGCAACGCCTTGGAGGAATGCCCTTAGCAATAGAACTGGCGGCGTATTGGACGCGCTTACTGAGTCCAAAAGAGGTACTTCATGAACTCGAGCAGGGCTTAAAACTCGAGACCAGTAGTTTAGCTGTGCCGATGCGCCAACGCGCCATTGAAATGATGCTCGAACAAAACTATAGCCGTCTAACACCCTCCCAAAAATTGGTTTTACAAGGGATGTGTGTTTTTCGTGGTGGGGCAACTTTGGCAGCAGCAAGGGCGGTGACGGGCAGCAATTTGGAGGATTTACAGCATCTAGTCGAAACGGGTTTATTGCAAAAAAATTCTTTAGGACGCTTTGACCTGCATGAATTACTGCGCCAATATGTACTGACTCGGGTCAGTACAAGCGATTTACAGGCTTTAGAGCAACGCCAAGGTCTGTATTTTTCAGAACTGGTGCTTGGAGCGGTTCAGGGTGTAGAAAAAAATCATGCGCCAATTGTGGCTGTGCTTAGCCTCGAGTACCCCAATATCGAAGCAATCCTTGCCTATTTTACCCGTTTTGATTTACAACACCAATTCACCCGAATTGCCGATATTTACTTGGTCTTCTTACGGATTCGTGGTTTGTTCTGGACAGCCTTAGATTTAATGCGACTCAACCTCGAGAATTCCGATTTGCCACCTGCTATTGTGCGCCAAAACCAAGTGGTTATGGGTTGTGTTTTGCAACGAACCTTTCAATTGGATGCTTCGGCAACGTGTTTTGAACAAACCCTGCCGCACTTACAACCTACCGACCCAACATGGGGCTACGCTTGGCTTGGTTACTCTGAGACCCTACTCAAACTCGGACGAGCGCCAGAAGCCCTAGGAGGCAGTCAGAAAGCAATTGCGGCTTTTGCGGGTACAGACTTATATTTTTATTTGATTCGCGCTAAAATCCTGCTGGCTTACGCTTTTTTGTACACAAACCAACCCGAAAATGCCAAATCCCAAGCCCTCGAGACGATAACCATTGCCAAGAAAAACGATGTTAGTTATTTTTACGGCGATTGGTATTGGGAAGTCGGTAAAATTTTTATTGCCCTACAAGAACCAGACACCCTTAAATACGTCCAAGGTACGTTTGAATTTTACCAAGGCATCAACGACACCTACAGTCTGCAATTTATCGCCAGAGAAGCTAAAAATCTCTACCTTGCCAACGGGCAAATGCAAAATCATGATTGGGTCGAGAATTTTCTGGCACGGATTTAACTTTGGTCTCGAGTCAGCAACTTAGCGTTTGGCTCGAGCATGAGCGATTACGCCAAAGCTGAGCAGGGCTGTAGCCCCCATTAAACCTAAAAATGCTGTTAGGGTCGTTACATCGGGTGCAACAATGGATTGTCCGCGCCCAGCTTGCCAAGTAAGCAAGTAAATCAGTCCTGAGTAGCCAAGTGCAGCGATGGTCAGCAATACCATGCTGTGCCTGTCGGTCAGCCAGCGTTGACGGCGACGCAATAACCAGAATGCAAAAAGCGGCAGAAGTTGCAGCGCGTGTAAGCCAACAAAGTGTGCAATTCGCAAATCGCCATGGGTGGTACTCCAGCCCAACAACGGTAAACCAGCCCCACTGTCTGGCACAAGGCTCGAGCTTCCAACCGTATGTGCGCCAATCATAATGGCAGTTTGCCCAGAGGCTAAGGCTTTTTCTTGAATCGGGTTGGGCGAGGTCATTAAAAAACCTTGGAGCAATCCAAATAATGTCACCACTAAACTCAGTCGGATACTCCAAGCCAGTACAGGATTGGTACGAATACCGCGCCATGCCATTACCAGCAGAACTAAATAGCCAAGCAGCATCAGGCTATTAGCCATTGCCATTGTTCCCCATAGTGCCGAATCGAGTGGTGTAGTGGTGTTAAAGTGCAGTGGTTGGACTCGTATTGCTTGGATAATAATCAAAATCATTTGCAGAATAAAAACACTGCCAACAACGCTACCGCCAAATCCAGCGATTTTCTTAAAGCGGTTCTCGAGCAGACTTAATGCCCAGATTAAAGAAGCAGCATAGAACATTAAGGATGTCGAAAACTTAAAGGTTTTTGCCCAAGCGGGTGTACCAACAAGCTCGGTGACTCGAGGGTCTATAAATAACCCTAAAATGCTTAGAATAAATGTAGTTGCACAGAATACAAGTAATGCGGTGAGTGGTTTATTGATTTGCCAAGCCTGCGCCAAAAAACTTGGCTTTGGTGATGCGATAACCATGATAGACTCCATAGAAAAATGTTTGACCTAGCACTGAAAGAAAATCCAGTGCTGGATGTCTTTTTGAAGGGTTTCGCAAAGACATCATGAGTGTATAATTTGTGGTTTTTGATGTCGTCGTACTTTGGGACGAACTCGAGTTCAAAGCTTCAGGTTAAGCCACTTGTTTTTTGGATTTGAGTAGCTTTTGTCTCGAGTAGCCTAAACCAGTTCACGGTTTCTGGTAGAGCGGTGTGCATGGGCGTGTGAATATCGCCAAATTTATTTACAAATTTATCGTGATTGACAATATAAGGCTGCTCGAATTGATAGATCATTTCGCCCACTTCGCGCAGAGGGGCAACAAACAATCCAAGGGCAGACATCAAGAATTTAGGCATGACTTGGACTTTAAGCGGCTGCCCAATGACACTGGCTAACTGCTCGAGGATGGCGCGTCTCGAGATGGCGGGAGCGTTTGGCACATGCCATGCCTGTCCGTAAGCGTCTTGGCTTGTAGCAACCACAGCAAGGGCAGTTCCAAAGTCTTTAATGTAGGTCATGCTGTGTGGAACATCTACGTTACCGAGCATCTGAGCCGCTTTTCCTTGCAGCATTGGCGGAATCACTCGAGTCCCAAATTGGCTTTGGTTGGTGGCATATTCGCCATAAAAATCTGCGCCACGTACCATTGCGACTTGCACCAAGCCTTTTTTGTGTGCCTCGAGCATTTGTGTGGCAGCCGCAATTCGGGCTTTTCCTTTGCCTGTGCTGCTTTGCATCGGGTTGGTCTCGAGGATATTTGTGCCATTTTGGTCGTACATATACAAATTATCACCAATCACCAATTTGGCATTTTGGGCGGCTGTACTCTCGAGGATATTGCCCCATAAAATCGGCAGTTGGGTCGTCCAGAGTTTGGTGCTGTACTCAGGGGCGGTGCAGTTATAGACAATACTTGCGCCTCGAGCCGCAGCTTTGGCTTGCTCGAGATTATAGGCATCGCACTTAATCACTTTGACTTGACTGGGAATGTCGGGCATTGCACCACTGCGATTGACCATCTGCACTTCTTCACCTCGAGCGTATAAGGCATTCATGGTGGCTCGTCCGAGTGGTCCTGTACCAAAAATAAGGTGTTTCATGATGTTCTCCTTTTATATATCTAAACAATGCTTAGATTTTGAACGGTGTTAAGATATGCTAAAATCTAAACAATGTCAAGTTCTCTTCAAACCCAAACAAAACCCGAACGCTACCACCACGGCGACCTCAAAAATTCCTTGCTCGAGGCGGCTCGAGAACTGGCAAACGAAATCGGGGTGGACAACTTTACACTGCGTGAAGTGGCACGTCGCGCCAATGTCTCCCCTGCTGCGCCGTATCATCATTTTTTAGACAAGCAAGATTTAATCCGTACACTGGCAATCGAAGCCTTTCGTAAGCTGACATCTGCCCTAAACAACGCCAAGCAAAAAAAGCACAGCCCGCTCGAGCAACTGCAAGCCATCGGTGTGGCGTATGTGCTGTTTGCTTTTGACCACCATGCCGAATTTCGCTTTATGTTCCGCCGTGAACTCTGCGCTCCCATTGGGCAACCAGACCCGCTCGAGGTGGCTGGAATAGATGCCCAAAGCGTTTTGTACAACACAATTCTGGAGGCACAAGCCGCCAAACAAATCTCTCAAAGCAACCCACAAGAGATTTCACTCACCCTTTGGAGTGTGGTTCATGGACTGAGTACCATTCTGCTCGAGAGTCCAATCAGCAAAACCACCACTGCCAAAAGTGCCAAGCAAATGGCGCAAAATGTGGTTCGATTAAGCATAGAAGGCATTTTGAACAAGGAATAAAATATGGACATTGCCGCCCTTAAAAAAGAAGCCAAAAGCAAAAAAACCATTGCCTCACGTTTGCTCGAGTTAGCCAAAATCCCGACCCAACCGTGCAGTACGCCGTGGCAAGCAATCCCAACACACCACTGGCAGCCCTCAAGATTATGCGATACAATTCTGCCCTTCACGTTTTAGGATTACAAACCCACATCCGCCTGACGTGTTTTATAGCCGCACGAAGCCCGAATCACCAATTCTGAACCACACTTGATGTTGTCCTCAATCACGTTTTCGCCGCGTATTAACTTTTGCAGCATGGCAATTGATTTCTGCCCATGCTCGAGTGCCGAAAGCCGTATTGTGGTCAGGGCTGGACTGAGGTACGCCGCCGTCGGGATGTCATCGTAACCAACCACCGCCATATCCTCGGGAATGCGTAAACCGGCTTGGTGAATGGCTGCCATCACCCCAACCGCCACG
>JAYWHB010000366.1:0-3575 GCA_043777915.1 Deinococcales bacterium | reverse complement strand
GGCTTTTTGCACCCAGCGAACTCTGGGCAGCCAGTAATAAAACTTGTCCATACTGCAACATGTTTTCGGGGTCTGCATCGTTAAAGGCAATCAGCTTAGCTAGATTTTTTATTGGCGTGTGGCGCAAATACTTATTTAAGTCGCGCTTAAATTCGTGAATCAGCACTGAATAGCCCAAGTTAGAAGCGGCTTTGGCTTCGGGTAAGTTGGTGTCAATAATCGTTGCCCCAAGTTGCCGCAGTACCTCGAGTGAACCTTCTAAGACGGTTTGTTCAAAGGTGCTTGGGAAATTCCAAAAGACTTCTTGAGGGATACCAAGGCGTACCCCACGTAAATCTAGCCGCTCAGGTGTAGGAATCTTAAAATTCTTCGGTTGGGTTTTGGTGATGCCGTCCTTGGTATCTTGCCCAAGCATGACTGCCAATAAAATTGCCGCGTCTTGCACAGTGCGGGTCATCGGTCCGGCTGTGTCTTGGGTACTCGAGATTGGGATAATGCCGCGTCTCGAGACCAAACCCACCGTGGGTTTAATGCCGACTAAACTGTTTTGGTTACTTGGATTAAGGATACTGCCACTGGTTTCTGTGCCAATGCCAACCACAGCAAAATTGGCAGCAATAGCAACGCCAGTTCCGCTCGAGCTTCCACCGGGCGTTAAGTTTTTATCGTAAGGATTAACGGTTTGACCACCACGACTCGAGTAGCCACTGGGCATATTGGTGGTCATAAAATTTGCCCATTCGGTCATGTTGGTTTTGCCAAGAATAATTGCTCCTGCGGCTCGTAAGCGCCGTACAATCTCGGCATCTTGGTTGGCAATATGCCCTGATAACGCTCTCGAGCCAGCTGTGGTTTGCATTTGGTCATTTGTAGAAATGTTGTCTTTAATCAGCACTGGAATGCCGTGTAATAAACCACGGTGGGTTGTCTGGCGGTCAAGTTTAGCTGCGATTTCTAAGGCATCAGGGCTTAGCTCGAGAACACTTTTTAAGCCACGGTCAAAGGTTTTAATTCGCGCCAAGTAAAACTCGGTCAAGCCAACGGCAGTCTGCTCACCATTTTGCAATTGTTTTTGTGCCTCGAGAATGCTCAGTTCGGTCATGCAGTCTATCTTAACCTTAGCCAATCCTTAACTGGCACTGAATACTGGGTGGCAGTTGAGAAATTCCTAAGTCAATACAAATAAAGGCTACAATACAACCCATGGAAATCCGTCCAACTCGAGTGGTCAATTTACTGCCAGCCGCCCTGATTGTCCTTGGTGTTTTACTGCTCTGGGGAGCAATTCAAACCCTAGGGCAGATTTTACTTTTAATCACTTTGGCTTTAATTATCGCGGCGGGCTTAAACCCCACGGTACTCTGGCTAACCCATCGCCGTATCCCTCGAGCCGTTGCAGCAGCTTTAATTTTATTTGTGGTGCTTGGTGGCACAGTCGGTTTAATTGGCGCACTCATTCCTGCGCTGATTTCTCAACTGACCAGTTTGGTCTCGAGTATCCCCAGCATTGCCCAAAATGTCCAAACATGGTTGATTCAGTCTACCTCGAGTAACCCACTCTTAAAAAGTGTTTCTGATTCGCTGGCGACTGGCGACCTCGCCAAGCAATTGCAGGGCTTACTTTCGGCTGTACCCAGTACACTCCTAAGCGCACTTGGGGCAACCAGTAATGTTCTCAACAGCGCATTACTAGGTGTGTTGCTGCTGTTGATGGGTTTTACGGTGCTGATTTCACCAGAACCACTGATAAAAGGCGCACTTTCTGGTATTCCCAATTCGTACCGCGACGAAGCCTCCCGTGCCATTGCCCGCATCGGTAAGCAATTATCGGCTTGGTTGATGGCAACCCTGTTTTTATCTTTTGTGATGGGTGCAGCAGTTGGGATTGGCTTAGGTGTCCTTTCATTATTTGGCATCAACTCGGGCAACATTCTGCTTTGGAGTGTGATTGCTGGTGTGACCAACATCATCCCCGTGATTGGACCCTTATTTGGGCTGCTTCCACCTGTGTTATCGAGCTTATCGCCTAATCCGCAAAACGCAATTCTGGTTGCCATTGTGATTTTTGCAATGCAGCAAATTGTCTTTAATGTGCTTGTGCCGATAGTCATGTCTCGAGGGGTGAGTTTACACCCTGCCAGTTTATTGGTTGGGGTGCTGATTTTTTCGGGGCTATTTGGTGTGATTGGCGCGTTTTTGGCTGTGCCGTTTTTAATTATTTGTAAAGCCCTGTACGAAGAACTCTATCTTCCAGCCATTGGCTCGAGAACCGTGACCGATGAAGAAGTTGCTAAAGTCCTGCGTGGTGAAATTCTCGAGGAGATTATTTAAGATTTCATGAAACAACTGCCTTTCGTAAATACACAGTGGTGGGGTCTTTGACAAATCCCATCGCTTCGTTAATTGCAAGCATTGGGCGGTTAATCACATGATTCGTGGTTCGGATAAACTTAAAACCATTATTTTGAGCAAATTGAGCCGCCGCTATTTTTAAGGCAAAGCCAATTCCCAAATGCCGATACGCCCGACGCACACCCGTTAAACCTGTTTGAATTGTGGCTTCTCGAGTTGAACGCAGTAATTGTGAAACCCCAGCAATTTCAGTGCCAATAAAACCAATAAATTCAGCTTCGGGGTAAAATGTCGGTCCTTGTAAAGTGCGTTCTTGCCATGTTTCAAAATCCCAAGGCTGTAGAGCAGTAGCGGCTGGAACATCGTGCAGGATTTCAACAATTGCATTGTAATAGCGCCGAGCAAAACGGGGATTGACCAATTCAGAAGCAAGCGTCCTAATCTCGAGACCTGCGTTCCCCGCTTTCTCGAGCAGAGGTGCAAACGGTGCAGCATCAAAGGATTCAAGGTGCAAGCTACTCGGGAATGTTCGGTCAAATTCGCTAAAACCCTGAGCTAAAAAAAATGTGTACGCCCATAAATTCTCTTTGGCACTGACCCGAAGCAGTTTCGGCTCGAGTGGCGGCATGGCATTCAAGGCAAGTCTGTAGACCATTTGGGCTTGGTCTAGGTGGGCTGGCAACAAATACAATCCAAGCTCGAGTTCGCCCTCGGCAGGGTTAGAAAGTGGAGTCTCGAGATTAACCACACCAATGTTCTGACCAGCAACAACCACAAAAAATCGTACAAATTTGGCATCTTTGGCTCGAGTAGCATCATGATGCCGAATATCCTCGAGAGTGGCAGGGCGGCTTAGGTCAGCGAGGTTTCGCAAACGCACATACTCGGGCAAATCGGTTTCTCGGTATGGGATAAGTTCCATGCTCAAGTTTACGGGATTGAGGTGCTTGAAACATCTGCCAAAATAATTAGAGTAGATTATGGGTCTTTCAAAACATGGTTGGCTAGTTTAAGTGGTCTTCTTGCCCTTGCACTTTTATATTTCCTCGAGTACACTTGCAAAGTTTGCTCGAGTGGGGTTGAAATTAACAACCCGATAACGCTTGCAGCAACTGCGGGGGACGTTAGAAACCCGTAGTCGAACTCGAGAAGGAGTCGAATGCCAACAGTTCAGCAATTATTAAGAAAAGGTCGCCGTGTGCTGGTGAAAAAGAGCAAAGTCC
>JAYWHB010000365.1:0-10021 GCA_043777915.1 Deinococcales bacterium | reverse complement strand
GAGTTCTAGCAACGCCAATGCCTGAGACAAAGTAAAACTCGAGAATTCTTTGCGTTTTTGCGCTTTAGGTTAGTTTATGTTCGTGTTTGTAGCCAAATCTCGAGAGCGACAACTCGTGCTTCAATAAAATTAAGTGTTTCACCATGCTGCAAGCGATTATACAAAATGTCAATAAACGCTTGAGGGTTTAGCAATCCATATAACGCAAGCTGGCTTTTCTCAAAGAGCTGTTGAAGACCGTGAAATTCTTGAGCTAAGCCTACACTGTGATAAACGCCCCAAGAATCTTTGCTATTTCGTCGCAACATTTCAGGATGGTAACAATGAGCAAAGCAACGTTTGAAAAAAGCTCGAGTTCCTAGATTTTTATCAATATGTTTTTCAGGTGGTATAGCTAAAGCAAGCGCCAGTGACTTTCTGGTTAAAAATGGGTAGTATTGACTGATTCCGTATTTCCATAACACCGATTGCTCAAGAGAAAAAGCCGCATGACCATAGAGCAGTTGTTTATACACACTGCTTCTAGCTTTTGGTTTTTTTTGATTTAACCAGCCAATCTGAGTAATTTCTTGAACTTTCTGAGATAACTGAAGATAAGTAGCTTTCTTCAGATTATTCTGGTCATAATTCTGTTCTAATTCCCAGTCACTTCGATCAATTTGTATAAATTCAGAAAGTCGCCAAAGTTGGTATAAAAGCGAAAAATAATTTCTATTTCGGTAAAAGTCACCCAGAAAAGCTAAATCTTCTCGAAACGCATCACCCCCAATACCACTAATCAAGTTGCCAATTCCTACAGACTTTAATTGGAGCGCACGATAGGTCTCAAGCTCACCACCCGCAATTCCAACATTCGGTTCTTCATAGGTAGCGGCATAATTTTTCCAATTTTTATAATCCCAATAATTAGAAATAGGTAAAGTATCCATCCGAATATGACCCGAAACAAATTGAACAGCCAATTCCGCAAAATATGTATCCTCGTTTTTATCACCAATCCGAGCAATGTGGTGCAAAGCGTATAGTTCTTTTGACTTGCGATTTGCAAGACTTAATAAAAGGGATGAATCAAAACCACCACTCAATAAAATTCCAGATTTTTCAGTATCGGGTAGGGCTTTAACCAATTCATTTTCAAGTTGCGCTCCAATTAAATCAATATTTGGGTATACTTGAATTGTTGGTACAACGGCAAATTGCTCAGTATGGACTTTCTTGTATTGAAGAGTACATATATGGTTTGGCTGAACACGAAAAATACCCTGCCACGGTGTTATTTCCCATTGTGGGCTACTGGCATAGTTTGCCGCTAAAAAGATTTCAAGATACTCTCGAGATATGGCATTGATGTTCAAATGGTGACGCAGCTTTTCTAGGGAAATAGAAATTACAAAACCTTGTTTTGTCTGGGCATAAAATAATGGAATACTACCCATTAGGTCTCGAGCAAGCACAATTTTATTCGGCATAATCAAAATCGCACTAAAATTGCAAACAGTATCTTCAAGGTTGGCAAAAAACAGATGGCAATCACCATATTTTTGAATCTGCTTTAGAAACGCCAAAGCTGCCGTGCAATAACCTAATTTTGTAAAAACAAGCAGCCGTCCAAGTTCCAAACTTTGCTCAAGTAAAACTAATGCTTGGGGAATTTCTCCAAGCATTTCAACAGTACAACCATCTTGAAGCTTAAAATTCTGCGATGCGATCATATTTTTTTATAGATTCCAAACTTTGTGAAATAGGAACACCATTCACTTCTACCCAAGCATGAGAAGTAACAGGCTCATGTACAACACCAATCGCAATTACCGCGTTAATATTATTCTTTCGTAATAGGTGTACAAGTAATGTAGAACGTACTAAGCAGGTACAGTCAAAGGGTGCTAGGCTACACACAAAATTAACAATCCGAACAAAAAATTTGACTCGCTTTGTACTAGGTTTGCCATGATCCGATCCGATAAGAAGTTGAACAGCTTTCATTCCTTCTAATTCAATTAAACGACGAACTTTTGGCAGCATCCAAGCCGAATAAATTAACATGATTCCTCAAAAACCAAGTGATAATTTTCTAAAAGAGTTAGTCCTTCTGTAACTGCTGCTGCAAGCTCAATAAATGTACCTTCAAATTCCTCTTCAATACAATTAAAAATCTGATCAAAAGTAGCAGGCAGCACTTGCCAAATGGCACTTATAATGCCATCACCACGTAAAACAAGATCGTTTGTGAAATGAATGAAAACTATTGACTGGTCTGCGGGATTGATGCTCACTTTTACTTCTTTAATAGGTTGCCAAAGGGTTTTCATATTGCCTCAATGACACGTAGATGATTGCCACTGTCTCTTTTCAACGTAATCACTTGGTCGGCAAAATTCTGTACGATTGGCTGGTGAGCCACAACAACTGTCATAAGATTCTGACGGTGTATTTTAATAATACAAATAACTTTTTCTGCCAAAGCATCATTCATAGCACTGAAACTTTCATCAAGATAAACCAACTGGGAAGAACTCGCCAACACCAAGGCTAAAGATACTAACTGCTTTTCACCACCAGATAGTTTAGATAAAGGTAGCGAGGTATCCGTTACATTTAGTAGTCCAAGTAACTCTTGAGAGATTATTGCTTTGACTTCGGATAATTCTAAAACCTCTTGTAATGTCCAATCCGGAAACTCAAGCCGTTGGTGTAAATAACGAGTATCTTCATGTTTATTAAAATTAAACAAAGCAGAAATTAGGGTTGTTTTTCCCACGCCAGTTGGTCCAATAAAAACAGTTAGTCCCCTTTTAGGTAGAAACACCACACTGGGTGAGGGTGGTGTTTCTACCTCTCGAGCCAAAAATGAATGAATACGGTCAAATGCTCCCGAAAGCTGGCTGCGTTGTGACCAAGCATCAACTAAGGTATTAATGTTACCAATAAAACTACTGGCATACATGGTCAGAGCGATAGCCGCCCCAGTGCTAATTGTGCCATTTTGAAGCTGAGGGAGCAAAAACATAAAAGAAAAAGGTGTCAGTAAAAAATTGAAGAAAATGAAACTTTGACCTGAAAGTGTTGACCTGACGCTGAGTTGCTGAGCATCTCGAATTGCTTGGTTAAAAGTATTTTCATAGTTCGTAAATTGTTTTTTGTAAACACCCATTTGAAGCATTTGACCAATACCCATAATTAAATTCTCTAATTTTTTAGTGACTTGACCCCAAATATGGAAGTAAACTCTACTTGACTTTTCAACTTTTTTATTCAACCACCACGGTATAAACAAGGCAAAAATCGTATAGAATAAAACAAAAACTGTTAATGGTATAGACTGTGAAATGAGTAAAATAAAGCCAATACAGGCTTTTGAAACACCACCTACAGCGTCTTGAAATACAGCCCAATAATTGCGATACTCCGTCGTATCATTCAGGGCAAGCTGCAAAGCCTCACTATTTGCCTCTTGTTGGACATTTGCAGCTACATGAGACTCGAGTTTCCTTAAAAGTTGTTTACGCACATGCTTAGTTGAATGAACTGATAATGTAGACCTTGCAAAAGAGCGAAGTGTTGCAAGTCCAACCAAAAGTGTTACAAGCACAACATAAGCCAAAACAAATCTTGGCATTTGCTCGAGACTTTTGCGGACAAGCACTTCATCTACGACTAGCCGATAAACATATGGAAATGTATATTCAATTATCCCCACACTGATTATAGAAAATATGAGCAAAACAAAATATTTAAGGTTAGATACCACTACGCTTTGAATTTGAAATAACTCTTTTTTGAACACCATAACTCCTTTAACCCAACAAACTCGCCATGTGTCTTTGTTAAAATATATTGAGTTCACAATCCAACAACACTATATGAAATTTGTGGTGTCTGATTATATGGTAAATTATTAGGCTCTATCATTGTTTTGAGAACTCAGGTGTCACCTTAATAATGTGACACCCAAACAAAAACAACAATGAACTACTTATGGAATGAACCCCGATGCTTTGTCGCTGTACTGGTTATAGTGACCATCAGCACTCGGACCCGCCCCACCCAAAACTCGTTCTGTTACAGTACCCAGAACTGTGAGCTTTGGCTTACCAACTTGCTTTTTTGGTTGTTTCATCTTTTCACCTCCTAATATCAATTCGCTCAAAAATTTCAATAAAAACTGAGCCAAAGCAAATGTTACATTTGCTTTGGCTTTTTTCAACCTCTCAATTTAGCAAAAATCTAAAGTAATGAAATTTCAACACAAAAAGCAAGATATTCTAAAAAACATGATTTTTCGTATTCAAAGAGTCCACATTTTCGGTTTGAACTATCCTTAGCGTTTTTGCCGATAAGTATCTACCGCTTAGATTTTCACAAAACAGCGTATTTGTAATTATAGCGACAGCTACGCTGTCTCAACTCGAGTAACCTAGTTTTTGGTCTATTTTTTTCTAAATTTGAGCCGCACAAGCCGCTAGAATTTCACGCACAATTCCTAGTAAACGCGGCAAATCTGTCAAGGCATAAAGCGGAGTCACAAAAACCCGTCCACTGAGTTCACGGCGACAAAATTGCCAAGCCTGACCATTGCTGATAATCCCGTAAATGATGACATCACGCCCAGCAGCTTGATTGGTCTCGGCACAAACATGAAGTTCAGCTAGACACTGGGCTAAACCTCGTTCAAAATCATCTTTTTTCGCCTCAGCAACACACAAAAGCGGCACTTGCGGTAAGGTTCGGTTCGGGGCAATTAAATAATCCACAAAACCATTGGCAGCCAGCCCACGAAGCGGCACAATCTTAAAAATCTTTAAGTCAGTGTGGCTCTGCATCGCTTCTTCAAAAACAGCCTCGATTAAGAGTTGCTTTGCCATTTCCGAAAGACTGGTATCAAAAACCCGAAGGCGCTGCATCCGCTCGAGATGAAAAGCACTTGGTTCTACAGGGGTACTTTGCGGCAGCCATTCCTCGAGCGACTCGAGTTCTAGCAAATCCAAAGCCTGAGCCAATGTAAAACTCGAGAATTCTTTGCGTTTCTGCCCTTTCATGCCCCGATTCTACCTGCAAACGATGAGGTATGCTTAGACCCGTGACGAATTCCCCATCTCGCCCCGCCCGTGCTGGTGCGCCTAGCCCCGGAGCGAACAAAGCTGTTGGACGGGCTTTAGGTTACTTAAAAACTTACCGACTCGAGAGTGTAGCTGCTTTGGTTTCTTTGCTACTGGTGACAGTCGCCAACCTTTTTGCGCCGCAACTGATTCGGATTGCTATAGATGATGGCATTGCCAAGCAAAACCAAAACACTGTTTTTTACGCCGTGGCGGGTTTAATTGGTGCAGCTTTATTGCGGAGTTTATTTACTTTTGCCCAAGGCTACTTGGCAGAACGCGCTTCGCAGGGGGTGGCTTTTGACATCCGCGAAACCCTGTTTGAGAAATTACAACGCCTTGGATTTAGTTACTACGACCAAGCCCAAACGGGCAATTTAGTCACACGCCTAACTTCGGATGTCGAAGCGGTGCGTGGTTTTGTTGGTACGGGGATTGTCCAAATTATTGCCGCCCTGTTTACCTTATTTGGAACAGTGATTGTGCTTTTTGTGGTCAATTGGTCTTTGACTTTAATTGTGCTGCTGACCATTCCACCCATTTTTTACTTACTCTTTCGCTTTGTCAGTCAAATCGGACCACGCTTTGGACAAGTTCAGATTGCCTTAAGTAAACTCAACACTGTACTGCAAGAGGATTTACGCGGCTTAAAGGTAGTACGGGCATTTTCTCGAGAAAACTTTGAACAACAACGCTACCAAAATGCCAACAGCGACTTACTCGAGAAAAACGTTGGTACTATCCAGTCTATTGCTGGAATTTTCCCCAATGTGATTTTGTTTGGCAACCTTGGGACGCTTGCCGTCATTTGGTACGGTGGTCTCGAGGTGCTGGGTGGCAAACTGAGCTTAGGTGAGTTACTAGCGTTTAATGCTTACCTTGGGTTTTTACTACAACCGATTTTTACACTTGGCTTCTTAGCGGCTGGGATTGCACGGGCAGGAAGCAGTGCCGAACGAATTTTTGAAGTGCTGGACGCGCCTCTGGATGTTCAAGATAAAAAAGAGGCTGTTGTATTACCCCCACTGATTGGCAATGTCGAATTTACGGATGTGTCGTTTCGTTATCTAGGCGCAGAAAAAGAAGTCCTCAAGAATATCAATTTTTCTGTCCAAGCTGGGCAAGTCGTGGCTATTCTGGGAGCGACAGGCAGTGGAAAATCGAGTTTAACCAACCTGATTCCACGTTTTTATGATGTGACCAAGGGCAGTATCAAAATAGATGGTTACGACTTGCGTGACCTGCAACTCTCGAGCCTACGCGGTCAGATTGGCATTGTGCTACAAGAAGCCACGCTCTTTAGTGGTTCGGTGCGCGACAACATTGCTTACGGAAAACCAGAAGCCAGTTTAGAAGATGTTATTGCAGCCGCCCAAGCCGCCCAAGCCGATGAATTTATCTCTAAACTCGAGCATGGCTATGAGACGATTGTTGGCGAACGCGGAATTGGCTTAAGCGGAGGGCAGCGACAGCGCCTTGCCATTGCTAGAGCGCTTTTGGTCAAACCCAAGATGCTGATTTTAGATGACAGCACCAGTGCCGTAGATGCCCAAACCGAAAATTTAATCCAAGATGCCTTAGATAACCTGATGAAAGCCGAACGTCGCACCACGTTTGTGATTGCCCAACGCATCAGTACGGTACGCAACGCCGACCTGATTTTGATTCTCGAGAATGGACAAATAAAAGACAGTGGCACACACGAAACCTTACTCGAGACTTCAGAACTGTATAACGATATTCTTGGTTCTCAATTAAAAGGAAGTGCAGCATGAGAGGCGCACCCCCCGGCAGCTTAGCGAGCATGGCACAGATGGAAAACGAACGGGCTAAAAACCGCAGTCAAACCGCCAAACGCTTGATTGGAGAATTCAAACCATATAGCTCGAGTTTATGGCTGGTGGCAGGATTAGTGATTCTCGGCGCACTAAGTCAAGCCGCCGCGCCGTGGTTGGTCGGACGTGCCATAGACGAAAACATCTCTAAACTCGAGCCAGTTGGACTGACGATACGAATGCTTGAATTGCTCGGTGTGTATTTTTTGGGTACGCTCGTCTCGAGACAGCAAATTGTGCTGGTTGGCACGGTTTCACAAAAACTCTTGGCTGGACTGCGCCAAAAACTGTTTATGCAGTTACAGAGACTACCGCTCACTTATTTTGATAAACGACCCATCGGCGACCTGATGAGCCGCGTGACCAACGATGTAGACACCCTTTCACAATTTTTTGGTCAAGGCATTACCCAGTTATTTGGGTCACTGTTTGGCTTAATTGGCATTTTAATTGCCATGTTATTTTTGAATCTACCCTTGGCATTGGTCAGTTATTTGGTGATTCCCGCGATGCTTTTAACGACTGGTTTTTTTGCTGCTCGAGCCAGAGCCGCTTTTCGTAAAACCCGTGAAACGGTAGGGGACGTAACCGCCGATATTCAACAAGAAATTGGTGGCGCACGCGAATCCCAAGCCTTTAACCGCAGCAAAGCCAATATAGACCGTTTTCGAGGACGCAATGCCGCTAACCGCGATGCCAATGTGCAGGCAGTCGGCATCACCAGTGCTTTTTCGCCAGCCATCGAATTCTTAAGTACCCTTGCGACTGCCCTTGTGATTGGGTACGGCGGTTATTTGGTTCTCGAGAATCAGCTTTCTGTCGGATTACTGGCAGCATTTTTACTGTATGTGCAACAATTTTTTCGCCCCGTACAATTACTGTCTGCCATTTACACCCAAGCCCAAAGTGCTTTGGCAGGAGCAGAACGCATTTACGCAATTTTAGATGAAACCCCAGAACAAGCCGATTCGCCAAACGCCAAAACCCTAGCTTCACTCGAGGGACGGATTGAATTTGAGAATGTCAGCTTTGCTTATGACAATGAGCGCCAAGTGCTAAAAAACATTTCCTTTACCGTCGAACCCGGTCAAACGATTGCCTTGGTTGGCACAACGGGCGCAGGGAAAACCACGGTCGCTAACCTTATCCCACGTTTTTACGATGTGACGGCTGGAAAAATCCTGATAGACGGCACAGATGTCCGCGACTTGACCCGCTCGAGTCTACGGGCTGGAATGGCGATGGTTTTACAAGAACCGTTTTTATTCAGTGGCACAATCCTAGATAACATCAAATACGGCAAGCTCGAAGCCAGTCATGCCGAAATTATTCTAGCTGCCCAAACCGCCAGCGCCCACGAATTTATCAGCGCCTTGCCACAAGGCTATGAAACCCCGATTGGCGAAGGTGGCGGCGGGCTAAGCCAAGGGCAACGTCAACTGATTGCCTTTGCCAGGGCTGTGCTTGCCAATCCCAAGTTACTGATTTTGGACGAAGCCACTGCCAACATAGACACCCGCACCGAAAACCTGATTCAACGCGCCCTCGAGACCTTACTAAAAACCCGTACCAGCATTGTCATTGCCCACCGCCTAAGCACAATTCAACACGCCAGTAAAATCATTGTTCTCGAGCAGGGACAAATTGTTGAACAAGGAACACATGAGGAACTGCTTGACTTACAAGGCAAATATGCTGAGTTACACGCACGGCAATTTCGGGTCGCCAAACCAGTTTTGGCAAAATAATTCGGACAATCACCTCGAGTCCTGTAATTACTTTGATTGATGTGTTGTTGAAACAGCCTCAACCATGAAACAATTAGCCGTGAATTCATCTGCCAATACACCCATCGCACCTTCTTTGATTCTTGGACGCTGGGCTGTCGCCGCAATTTTTTTCTTCAACGGTTTTACCATTGCCAATTGGGTGGTGCGAATCCCAGATGTCAGTCAAGCCTTAAATTTATCTACGGGTACATTGGGTTTGGTGCTGTTGGCTTCTGCTGTAGGTGCTTTGGTCAGTATGCCTATGGTCGGGCGTTTATGTGTTCAGTTTGGCTCGAGACGATTAACGCTTTTGTGTAGCTTAGGGTTTGCCATCAGTACCATCTTTCTGGCTTTGTCCCCCAACGTGGGCTTATTGGTGTTCACTTTATTTATTTGGGGAGCAAGCAACGCAGGTTTAGACGTAGCCATGAACACCCAAGGAACAACCATAGAACAAGGCTTCGAGCGCCCTATCCTCTCGAGTTTTCATGCCTTATGGAGTGTTGGTAGTTTATTGGGTGCAGCCATTGGTGGGGTCTTGGCAGGTTTTGATTTAGCGGCTGGTCTTCACTTGGTCTTGATTGGTGTACTGAGCTTGATTGCTTTTTTTGTGCTTTCGAGATACTTAATTACAGACCCTCAGCCCATGGAAACCCAGTCTCAGCCAAAATTAAAATTGTCCTCGGGTTTAATGGCACTTGGGGCTATTGCTTTTTGTGCTTTATTGGGTGAAGGCGCAATTGCCGATTGGGGTGCATTGTATTTGAAGAACTCACTCGGTGCAGATGCAGGTTTAGCCGCCGCAGGTTTTGTGGCTTTTCAGTTCTGTATGGCAATTTTTAGGTTCATCGGCGATCAACTGCGCTTGCGTCTTGGAGATGCTCGAGTCTTACTAATCAGTGGCTTAGTAGCAACCTTTGGTATGATTTTGGCTATTACACCCAATCTGGTCTGGACAACGATTATTGGTTTTGGTTTTGTCGGTGCAGGGTTTGCCGTCATTTTTCCGGCTGCCCTTGGTTTGGTTTCCAAACTCGAGCAAGGCTCAAGCGGTCCTGCCATCGCTTGGGTGAGCAGTATTGCCTACAGTGGTTTTCTGGTGGGTCCGCCATTTATTGGTTTGTTATCCGAAGTGGTTTCTTTGCGTTTTGGGTTATTAGCGGTCTTGCTGGCAGGTGTGACAATTGCCGTTTTATCGAAGTCCGTCAAACCAATTTGATGGTCGTCCTATGGAATGATTCCGCATGGGTCAAAAAACTAGGTAGAAACGGCGACAATTCCGTCTGTGAAAACAAAAAAAAGATTCACCGTCTCCGTC
>JAYWHB010000364.1:0-3590 GCA_043777915.1 Deinococcales bacterium | reverse complement strand
TATCCGAATCTGACCGCCCTAAAGTCAAAGAAAACGCCAAAGCAGAAGTGGCTTGGAATGCCTATCCGCGTCAAAAGTACGGTGTGACGCACGGGGTTGTCAAAGCTATTTCGCCAACCAGTAGTGGTAAGTACGCCCTCGAGATTCGTTTTGCCAAATTGGTTCTGGAAGGTCCGCTTGGTAATCGTCCATTACTCCCCGGTATGACTGCCGAAGCTCGAGTGATTGCTGCCACCAAACCCGCCCTTGGCTTGCTCTGGGATTGGCTACGCGGCGTTAGCCCACTGGATTAAAGGAGTGTATGGTTACTCGAGTTCTGGTTTTTATCTTGTTCTGGTCGGTTGCCCAAGCCCAAACCGTTGTTTCTCGAGCCGATTTAATGCGCTTTGCAGAACGCAGTGCTTCTGTCGAGGTGGCTCGAGCCAGAGTGCTTTCCGCCGAAGTTCAAGCGGGGCAGTCTGGTTTTTCGGGTAGCGTATCTGGTTCGGCTGGTGTGTCTGGGGTAATGCCAACTTCTGGGGAAACGGTTTTTTCCTATCCGTGGAATTTACAGCTTAATTTGCGTTTCGCTGGTTTGTGGGGCGAAGCATCGGATACTCGATTGCAAGCACTGTTAAATCTCGAGCGGGCAAAACGTGCTTTGGTGACGGCACGTATTCGGGCGTTGGTTCAGGCGGTGAATCTGTGGCATGGTTTACGGCGTGGTTTGGCTGGTCTCGAGGTGGCGCAAGCGGCTTTGACTTTGGCGCTTCTCGAGGATCAGGCGGCTGAGATTCGGTTTGGTACAGGGGCAATTAGTTTATCTGACCGTGAACGGGTTGGTTTATCTTTGGAATTAGCTCGACTCGAATTTTCCCAAGCCGAAATTGTGATTTCTGGGGTGCGTTTGCAATTAGAAGTTTTGTTTGGTTTGCGGGATGCTGTGCCAAATGTTGATTGGCAGGTGTTGTCCGAGCCAGTAGCCTCTAATTTTGAGGCTCGAGAAGATGTATTTGAGGCTCAGTCCAGTCTAAAATTAGCCGATTTGCAACGCGGTGCAGCCCAGCGTGATTTGTTGCCAACGCTTAATGTAGAAACTTCAATACGTGGCAGTGCGGGTTTATTGTCACTCAGCACCAATCAGTTTTTGGCTTTAAGTGTGGCATATTCCTATCCTGTTGCCTTGCCAGTAGGTGTCTTGAGTAGTTTTAGTATTGGTTTGAATTTGAGTATTCCGATTCAACCTTTTGCGAATATAGCAGCCCAGAACCGTACTGTTTTTGCGGCTCAGGGTTTACTCGAGACAACTTTGGCATTGGCAAGAGCCGAAGTGAC
Organism: Deinococcales bacterium; assembly: GCA_043777915.1. GTDB lineage: Bacteria > Deinococcota > Deinococci > Deinococcales > JAAFIG01 > JAAFIG01. The sequence continues at coordinate 2,276 of JAYWHB010000364.1, read as the reverse complement.
CAATAAGCGTTCTGCTGTGGCTTTGGCTCGCTCAAACCTTGAATTGGCGGTGCGGACTGCCGAATTTCACGTTCGTCAATTGGAGCGGATTAAAACTCGAGCCTTGGCTGGTTTGGTCAGTATTTTAGAGTTAAAACGAGCCGAATTAGAGGTACTTAAAAGTCAGCGTCAAATAAAAAATGCCCAAGCCGATTTAGATGTAAGTGTACTCGAGCTTGGTTCGGCACTGGCTTTTATTATGGGGGTTCAATGATTCGTTTTTTAATCGTGCTGTTTTGTGTTTTCTCGAGTGTTGCCACGGCGCAAGTTCCAGAAAAATGGTTCACGGCTGCTTTGGCGCGTTCGGATGGTTTTGCAATTGCTCTGAGCGAAGCACAAAACGCCAAAATTCGTTTGCAGCGCTTAAAAACCGACCCGTTAGCCACCAAACCATTGCTGCTCGAGGCGAGTTCTACGCTTGAATTAGCAGATGCTCGAGTGGTTGCAGCGCGGCTCGAGGTTAGGCGTAGTTTAATGCAGGATGTTTTTGCATGGGACACAGCTTTGAACGCACTACGTTTAACTTCGGCACGGTTTGATTTTGCTGATGCCAGTGCCAAGGCAGCCGCAGCGCGGTTTAAGACTGGGGCGATTACCAGTGTGGAGTTTAATCGGGCTGAAGCCGAAGCTCGAGCCGCTCAAACCGAGGTTTTAAGCGCTCAAGCCGAATTACTAGCCGCCACTCAGGTCTTAAAAGACAGACTTGGTTTTACGCCAGATGCAAAAATCTCGAGTGACCCGACTCCTCGTCCGGCACGGCAAATTCTGGAACGCAATCTCGAGTCAAACGTGCGGGTTTTAGAAGCAAAGAGTATTCTGGCTCGAGCAAAATTGGATTTTGAAATTAAAGACAATGAATTCTCGGCGCTTGTGGAAATCAATGAAGCTCGTCGGGCAGTTTTGAATGCTGAGCGGAACTTAGCCGATTTACGTTATGCCATAAAATCAGCTTTAACTACGAGGTGGGAAGTATTTCAATCGGCAGTGGCAGCTTTAACGGCTCGAGAACGAGCCGTTGGCTTAGCCAATGCTGAGCTAAAGACGCAGATGCAGCGTTTAGAACAAGGTTTGGTTTCTAAGCTGGTGGTTTTACAAGCTCGTGTAAGTTTGGTACAACAGCAAGTCAGTCTCGAGCAAAGCCAGCAGCGTTTTGCTTTGGCGGTGATTGAATTAGCGGTTCTGGTTAATTTGGATGTCTGGCAATAAACTTGTGACGCTTTTTGTGACGCTTGGCGTTTAGACTACTGGCATGAGACTTTATTTGCAGTGGCTGGCGTTGGCAACCTTGGCAATTTTGGTGGCGTGCGGTGGCGGCGCTCTAACCCCTAACCCAGCCGATTTACAAGTCACCCCCGATAAACTCGAGTACACAGTTTTACCAGAAACCATGCAACTTTCAAACGCGGTGGTACAAAAAATCTCGAGTGTCAGCACCGTCAATGGCAACCTGACTTTTACGGGCAATCCAAGTGAACTGAGCGGTCTCGAGCAAGGCAGTGTCTTACTTGCGCCAAGCAGTCCGCAAACCCCCAAGGGCTTACTGAGAATCGTCAAAAGTAAAAAACTTGAGAATGGCAATCTGGTTCTCGAGACCACGGTTGCCCCGATTCAATTGGCGTTCTCGAGCATGGACATCAAAATTTCGCGGCGCATAGATGACGTTGGCGCGGCTAACGCCAGTTTACAACCACAGTTTACCCAAACAATTCCATTTTCTAGGGGACTACTGCTCGATTACGTGCCGTACAACGCCGACGACAATCTGGCAACCAAAAACGATCAGATGGTGGTTTCTGGTGGGCTGGGTGTCGGCATGGTTTTTAAGTTCACGCTCGAGTTTAATTGGGGCGGTAAGACTGGCATTATCAAAGAAGTCGCCAAGTGTATTGCCACAGGCGGATTACTTTGTGATGTGGATAAAGTCATTCCAGAACTCAAAACTGGACTCGAGTTTGATACTTTTGCCAAAGCAAGTTTTGGCATTGAAGGGGCTGCTAGTTTAGGCTTTGACACTGGCGAACGCCCGATTTGTGAGGATAACAAAAAAACCTGCCCGCCGATTAACTTAGGCACAATTCCAGTTGGTCCACTTGTTTTTGATGTCGGTTTGGATTTTACTGGGCAAATAGAAGGCGATGCCTCGAGCAACATTAAATTGGCGGCTGGAATGGAGCTTGGGGTGCGGGCTTCGGTGATGGCATCCACCAAGACTGGAATTGATTTTGTGCCACCGACAC
>JAYWHB010000363.1:0-3595 GCA_043777915.1 Deinococcales bacterium | reverse complement strand
GAAGAGTAGAGGGCTTTAGCCTAAAAGCGACTTTGTGTCGCAATATCGAAGCTACCGGCTTCAGCCGGTAGTATTTAGGTCACTCCAAAGCGAAAAAGTGTTGGATTCTCGAGAATGTTAGCAGCTGTTTTAGCGGCATCAGTCGGGATAATCAGTCCTTCGACAACAACAAAATTAGAAAAAACAGCGGCGAAGAACATCAGCAGTAAGCCAAGTCCAGCGACTCGAGCCATGAGTGGTGATTGTGGTGACATTGAATTCATTTTTAACTCCGTTTGGCAATAAAGGACTGTTCTACTGGCTTAATTCCAGTAAATTCTTCAGGAAAGGTTCTCGAGAAAATCAAGGTTTTTTACATTTGCATCACCAGTCTTTGGGCAATACTCGAGTTGGCGCTCAGGGTGAATCTGACGCTATGACGGATTTTGATTTTTTTACTCAGGGTAGTGAAAGACATCCTCGAGTTTGACTCTAAAAATCCTTGCAATTTGAAAAGCAATCTCGAGCGAAGGGGAGTATTTGCCTTGTTCAATGGCAATAATCGTTTGGCGGGTCATACCGATTCGGTCGGCAAGTTCGGCTTGGGTCATTTCGTTATTCTTAAAGCGCAAGGCTCGAATTGAATTGGTGATTTGCGTGGCTTTTAGCACGGGTAGAACCCTTTTTTGTAATAGATTATTTTGACCACAGAGGTAATAATTGCCGAACCGACAAAGGCGAGGTACATGGTGTGGGCAATCCAAAAATGATTGAGTTTGAGCATTGCCATAATCACCACCGCCATACCCCCAATGGTCACAAGGAACTGCCCACTGTGTTCGGCTTTTTTAATGATTTCTTGGTCTCGAGCATCACGTTTTTTGCCTTTTGGAGCGGTTGCTGCAATCAGTATTTCGCCAAAGATGGTGCTGATAATAGCGCTACCAATTGCAAGGAGCATCGGGCTGACGTAAGCAATTTCGGTCAGTGGGGTACTCGAGCTTTGGCTAACCAGCCAAATACAGTAGACAATAAAGGCAATAATTGCGGTACTTAAGAAAACCCAAGTCCATTTTTCTTCGTGTGTCATTTTCCTCCAATCAATGTCAAAAATCTTTGACATAAAATAATGTAAAACATTTCAGACTAAATGTCAAATATCTTTAACACTTGGTGTGTTGTACTAGAATTCGACGCTGTAGCCTGTGCCATCGGCAGAGCGCAGAATTTTACCGTTAATATCCCACTGAAAACCTGTGTTACCCGCAGCAAACGGGTCTATCGGCATTTTATCAAAGTACCGACCCTCGAGAACCCCAATGTTGGCTGGGGGTACGCCTTCAGTCAGGGCAGATGTGGCATGGAGCGCTAAACTGACTTGGGTGGCACGGTAGGCTTGGGTCAGTTTACAGGTTCTGGTTGCCAGTCCGTAAGGCGGTATCCAACTTCTAAGTAGCGCGTTACCAACACTATTTGCCGCCAATGGATTGGTGTTTAGAAAGGCTGGGTCGGTGGGGCTTTGGGCATCTTTGGCTTCTGGGCAGTTGCCAGCCCGTTTTAAGATTCCCTCGAGCCAAAGCGTGTAGGTCTCGAGGGTTTTACCTGTTTGCAGCGAATAAGCATTGGGCATAAAACGCACAATTGGCGAACTAACGTTAATTCGCAGGGTTTGTCCCGCCGTTTTGCCCGTAGCAGCATCGAGTGCCAACCTAAAAAAACGCCGTTCTGATTTTAGGCTCTCCTCAAGCGACATCGAGTCTGGGGCTTGGTCTTGGAGTTCTTTAAGCAGTTTGCGCCAAGCCAAGTCCTCAAAGGTACTTTGGCGCATTGCGCCGCGCATTTGGGTTAAGACCAACTGCCCAAGGCTATCGCCCACGTCTAACTCGAGCAGCGAGCCTTTGGCATTGCGAATCAGGTTAGCGGCTTTCCAGACTAAAAAGTAATCTTGCCAAGCAGATTTTGCGTCACCGCTTTGTAAATATAAATTGGCTCGCAGCAAAATCAGTTCGCCAAGCTGATGCCATGCTTGAACATCGCGTGGTAGGGCAGCCACATTGACCGCATCAAAATCGGCATATTGCGGGTCTCTGGCACGACTAAGCGACTGGGTTTTGGCAATACCACGTTCAAAAGTGGCTATGGCATCTAAATTACCGCTTGTTAAACGGGCGGCTTCGGACTGAATCCAATTCCCCGATTGTAAAAAAATACGTGGTTCAATGCCTCGTAAATTCATTTTTGCGGCGGCTTCAGAAAAAAGTGCCAGTGCATTGGTATTGGTTGGAATCGTCTCGAGTTTAGGTTCTAAATTAGCTCGAGGCGGACTGGCTTGGTCTGGGGCAAACAACGGCAAACCAAAGTTAAAGCCTAGAAGCAAAACCAACACAAAACCAACACCAATCAAAAATGGACGCATGATACCGCCAAGTCTACCGCACCGACTCGAGGGCGGGAGTGGTAAGAATGCCTATCGCAACTCGAGGCAGAAAAAGGCATAATGGAACGGATGTCTGTCACCACGTTATCGCGTTATCAAGTGGTCAAGGAACTCGGCGCGGGAGCAATGGGTCGGGTTTCTTTGGCGTTGGATACAGCAACCGGCGAATTGGTGGCATTAAAGCGCCTGCACGAAATGGTGGCTTTGCAAGGTGGCGCTCGCTTGCGGCGTGAATCCAAGGCTTTAGAAAGAATTAATGACCCCAATGTGGTCAAGGTGCTGGGTTACGGCGAAGATGAAGGTATTCCGTACTTGGTAATGGAGTATGTCCGAGGCACGGATTTAACCCAGTTTGTAACCGAAAAACCAACCATAGACCGGATTATTCAGGTTTTTATTGGTATTGCTAATGCGCTGGCGGCGGTGCATGGACAAGGTATTATTCACCGCGACTTAAAACCAGACAATATCCGTGTGACGCTTGACGGTGACGCGAAACTGATGGACTTTGGTTTGGCAAAATCCTTAGAAGGTACGGTTGCACTGACTCGAGCCGGCGCAGTGGTTGGTACGGTTTTGTATATGGCACCCGAGCAGTGCAGGGGCGCTCAACTCGATTACCGTGCTGATTTGTACGCACTGGGTGCAGTTTTATTTTGGGCTTTAACGGGCAGACCACCGTTTACTGGCGACGGACTTGCCCAAGTGATTATGCAGCACATTCAAGCCCCACCACCCAGACCAAGCAGCATCAATCCGAGTATCCCCGCGCCACTGGAACACATCGTCTTAAAACTGATGGAAAAAAATCCGGCTGAGCGCCCACCAAGTGCTTTAGCAGTCCGTGACCTTTTAATTGGTTTGTCCAATCAAACCATGGAAATTAACCTTTCGACTGAAGTGGCTCGAGCCGATGCGCTCCTGATTGCGCCACTCATTGGGCGCGATGCCGAAATGGGTTTGCTGATGCCGCTTTTGGAAGAACCCGAACCTGTCTACGGGGTGTATGCAATTACAGGTGATGTTGGCACAGGAAAAACTCGGTTAATCAAAGCCTTTTCAGAAACCGCCAGAGGCGCTGGGACACGTTTTGCCCCCGGTGAAGCCATACCCGACGACCCAACCCCGTTTGGGGCAATCTCGAGAATGATTGGCAACTTGCAAAAAAGCAATAAAAAC
>JAYWHB010000362.1:0-3599 GCA_043777915.1 Deinococcales bacterium | reverse complement strand
CAAGGACAGGATGTGTTTCACGCTTTTGAGCAGTTGTTTATTGGAAATGTTGTATCGCCAACGAGTTTGGTTTTACCCAATACATCCTGAGTAGTTACTAATTCTTGAAAATATTCCCGTAATTCAACTATCGCCTTGTCAAAATCATCGCTACTATAAAACTCTTTCTCAAGACAAAAAGCTTTTAACTTACTACAATTTCCCAGCACCCCAGAAGGTCTTAATTCCATATATTGCCCTAAATCAGTTGGATATTCACCATTATTATCAGGCAATTCTAGTTCAATTCTCACTCGAGTAAGTTCACGCATAACGTAATCATAAATATTCTTAAGCACATCTGGCTTAATTCCAATAAGTTTTTGGGAGAGTGTAATAATATCCCAGATATTTTCTTTTTCGTTGAAATTAAGCGCTTGACACAGCTTTGTATCTAGGCTATATGAACGTTGTTTCTTACCAATTACTAAGACATTCAAGGTTTTAATCTCCAATTTTTCAGCACCAATGATTCTTTCCTGAACCACACGCAAAGTGTCATTTATTTTTTGTGTAGTACCAACAGTTGTGATTTGGAAACCTGTTTTGGAATCGGCATCGTACAAATCAATTCCTGCACTATTATTTCGTTCTCTATTGGTATTTTGTAGAGTTGAGTCATTCAATTCGTTTAGGATAGTCATGAGAAAATTTTCAAGCATACGATGGAAATCAGTTAAACCACCAGCTATTGCACGAACTTCGGCGCGTTCTGCAATAGTGCCAAAAGCATCAATAATTTCACCGAGGTAACGTCCACTGAGTATCATTTTTCACCCGCTTTGAATCTTAGGTTAAAGTTCACCTCACGTATTCACAAAAAATACGTGAGGTAGGGATATTTTAAGCAAACTGCGCCAAAACTTTTTGCAACCTTTCTAATTGCATTCCAAAATCCTCAATCCGCCGTTGTTCCTCAAGCAGCACTTCTTCAGGAGCATTCTTCACAAAGTTCTCGTTAGAAAGTTTACCTTTGGCTTGCTGCACTTGCTTTTCGAGTTCGATGACTTTTTTCTTGCCCCGTGTCACGTATTCGGATGTATCAATCAGCCCCTCGAGAGCCAGCAAAACCTCGAGTCCAGGAGCTACCGAATTGATTATTTTGCCGCTCACGCTACCCAGTTCGGCTTTGGCAAGCCCAGTGAAGGTCTCGAGGTTACTGGCAACCGCGCCAGCATTGATTCCTTCGACCGCCACAGTTAAAACCTGCATGGGCGGAATCATCAATTCGTTGCGTAAAACCCGCACTGCCGTAATTGCATTTTTGACTTTCTCAAATTCCTCGAGAGCAGCGTTATCCACAGTAAATTCATCGGCTCGAGGGAAAGGCTCAAAAGCAAGTTGCCCATGCTTTGGGTTTAAGGCAGCATAAATTTCTGAGGTGATAAATGGCATGAATGGATGAAGCAGTTTTAGAATTGCCTCAAGAACCCGTTTAATAGTGGCTTGGGTCAGGGGATTTTTGTTCTTTAAGGCTGGCTTTGCAGCTTCGATGTACCAATCACAAAAATCATCCCAAGTAAAACTGTAAATCGTGCGAATAGCAGCGCCAAGGTCATACGCCTCGAGTTGGTCAATGGCGGTTTTAATGGTTTGCGATAATTTTGAAACAATCCAAGCATCCGCGAGGGTCACATCAAACCGCGCTACCTCGAGCGTGTCTAGTTTCATGCCTGTTTCTGTATGCCCAGTCTCGAGATTCATCATGGCGAACCTTGAGGCATTCCAGAGTTTATTGGCAAAATTGCGCCCCATTTCGTAACGGCGTTCGTCGTGCTTAATATCCTGCCCGCCAGTGCTTAAATACGCCCATGCAAAACGACAACCATCCACCCCGTACTTATCCATTAACTCGAGTGGGTCAATGCCATTATTCTTGGATTTCGACATTTTCTGACCCTTGGCATCCAAGTACAACCCATGCAGCATGACCGTATGAAACGGCGCTTGACCCGTAAATTCAAAACCCGCCATCTGCATTCGTGCCACCCAGAAAAAAAGGATGTCGTAACCCGTCACCAGCACACTATTCGGGTAGAATTTGGCTAAATCCTCGGTTTGGTCGGGGTAGCCCATGGTACTAAAATTCCAGAGTGCGCTTGAAAACCACGTATCAAACACATCAGGGTCTCGAGTCAGGCTTAGGTGCGCGTAACGCGGGTCTTGGTCACAATCCAAATCGGGATTATCAAGGTCTGGCACATAGATTTTACCATCAGCATCGTACCAAGCTGGAATTTGATGCCCCCACCAGAGTTGCCGCCCAATTGCCCATTCACGGATATTCTCGAGCCAATCACGGTTGACCTTGGTGTAGCGCTCTGGCACAATTTTAATTCGCCCATCCTCGAGTGCTTCGAGAACTTGTTTGGCGGGCTTATCCATTTTGCACCACCACTGGGTCATGACCATTGGTTCAATTGGTTCTTTGGTGCGCTCCGAAATACCAATGCTAACCTTATAATCCTTTGCCTCGAGCAGAGCGCCGTTCGCCTCAAGCGCCTTGACCACGGCTTTACGGGCAGTAAAACGTTCGATACCCCTAAATTCTTCTGGTACAAGCTCAGAAGTCAGTTTGGCAAATTTATCAATCACACTTGGGGTGGCAAGATTGTGGCGCAAACCAATTTCAAAATCGGTTGGGTCATGGGCTGGCGTGATTTTAAGGCAACCCGTACCAAAATCCATTTCAACACTCGAGTCGGCAATAATTGGAATCAGGTGGTCAGTCAGTGGGATACGCACTTTTTGACCAACCATGCTCGAGAAACGCGAATCTTCTGGATGCACTGCCACGGCTTGGTCAGCAAAAATGGTTTCAGGGCGGACGGTTGCTACATGAATAGCCCCGCTTCCATCCTCGAGTGCATAGGATAGTGTGTACATTTTGCCTTGGCGGTCTTCGCGGTCAACTTCGAGGTCAGACAGTACAGTTTGCGCCACAGGATCCCAATTGACAATTTTTTCGCCACGATACGCCATACCCTTAGACACGTACTCGACAAAAGTTCGGCGGACAGCTTTGGACAAACCAGCATCCATTGTAAAGCGTTCTCGAGACCAATCGGCGCTGACACCAAGGCGGGTCAGTTGGCGCAGAATTGTGCCGCCGTTTTTTTCTTTGAACGCCCAGACTCGCTCCAAGAATTTCTCGCGCCCAAGGTCGGATTTATGCAGCCCCTCGAGTGCCAATTCTTTTTCGACCAGCACTTGGGTGCTGATACCCGCGTGGTCAGTGCCGGGCAAGTACAAGGCTTCAAAGCCCGCCATGCGCTTAAAGCGGGTCAGGACATCAATAATCGTGTTATCGAGCGCATGACCAAGGTGAAGGCTACCCGTTACGTTAGGCGGCGGGATAACAATTGTAAAAGCAGGTTTGCTCGAGGTTGCATCGGCACGGAACGTACCGAGTTTAGCCCAGAGTTCAGCCCAAGAAGATTCGACAGCCGATGGTTCGTATTTGGTGGGTAATTCATTCATGATGACCTCTGAGAGTGTTTCAAGATGTGGTTTTTGGTTTTAGAATCAATCCTACTTAACACAATTTCTGTAATAACAAT
>JAYWHB010000361.1:0-10067 GCA_043777915.1 Deinococcales bacterium | reverse complement strand
GAGTTTAAGTCTCGCTCGAGTTGTAAAAGCCGATAAACGCTGCTGAAATTGACGGCGAAACGAGCCGCCGCTTCTTTAGCTGTCATTTTCTCGTTCTTGACGGCATCAACGATTCTTTGGCGTAAATCCATAGATAGTGGTTTCATGGTTATAGTATAGCATTTGCCATATTTTAAGAAACCGCTATCAAAGCCCGTAGCTCATAGCTCAATATTCAAAAAGTGCGTCATCGGTGAGTAACGGCACCTAATGGGCATCCCTTAAGGCTGCTTCCTTCCGGACCTGACCTGATTCGAGAGCCATCACCGCGTTACGCCGATGACGCGGGCAGGAGTATATGTCATCGGGCTGGTGTTTTACAATGGTCTTATGGTTTTGCAAGACGCTCATCTTGAAGTACGCCCGATGCTCGAGATGAAACCCAAAGACTGGGCATTGTTTTACAGGTATTTTCGGGACAAAGAAATTGCGCTCTTAAACGGTGCAAACCCGATTTTTATGCCGCTTTGGTTATTCAAAAACATTGTACTGGGAGAAGAAAAAAGCGGTGAGCGAATCGGTTTAGCGATTTATTTTGATCAAGTTTTTATTGGCAGCGTCGAATTTTATGACATTGTGCAGTACCCAAAAAGTGCGGTTCTCGGGATTCTCATTGGCGAAAAACGCCTTTGGGGTTTGGGCTTGGGGACACGGGCGTTGCACTTGGCTTTACAATTTATTTTTGCTAAAGATTTTGGGCGAATTACCCTCGAGACCTTAGAAGATAACCAACGCGCCCGCTCGAGTTTTGAAAAGAATGGATTTGTGTTTTTGGGTACGTCTAACGCGGGTAGACACCGTTTTGCCAAGTATGAACTGACAAAAAATGCGTGGCTCGAGCGGCAAAATAAAATCAGCCCTCAAATTGAGGGCTGATTGGTTTAGGTATTGTTTTTAATCGCCAGCTACGGCTTTTGAATTGACTGGAAGGCTGAGCATAACACTCGAGCCGATAGAACCTGCACCGGGGGTCACGCCATACTCGCCGCCGTGGTAGCCCGATTCGCCGTGGTCGGCAAGGTCAAGTCCTTGTTCTTCGTCGCGGCTGTCTGGTCGTAAGCCCATGATGGCTTTCAGGGCATACATCAACACGGCTGTGCCAACGGCGGCGACAACTATCGCAAATGCCACACCACCAAATTGTTTTAAGAGTTGTTCGGCATTGCCCTCGAGTAAACCCGAACCTAGGCTATTGATGCTTTTTTGAGCAAATACACCTGTTAAAAGTGCGCCAGTAATCCCACCAATACCGTGACAGGCAAAGACATCAAGCGAATCGTCTAAGTTTAAGCGGTTTTTGATTTGAATTGCACCAAACGAGACCCCTGCGGCAATTCCACCAATCGCAATGGCAGCCATTGGTCCAACAAAACCGGCGGCTGGCGTAATGGCGACTAAACCAACCACTGCGCCAGTGGCTGCACCAACCGCACTGACATGACCAGTTTTGAGCATTTCAAAGATGCTCCAAATGACCATTGCGGCGGCAGCAGCAATGTGTGTGACCATAAAGGCATTGGTCGCAAGGCTTCCACCTGCGGCGACAGCACTTCCGCCGTTAAAGCCAAACCAACCAAACCACAGTAATCCAGCCCCAAGCAGCACAAACGGAACATTATGCGGTGCCATCGCAACCCGTCCAAAACCGCGTCTTGGTCCGAGGATAATTGCGGCAACCAAAGCCGAGACACCAGCCGTAATGTGAACCACAGTACCGCCAGCAAAGTCTAACGCGCCCCATTTGAATAAGAAACCATCTGGCGACCAAACCGCGTGACAGACTGGCACATAAACCACCAGTAGCCACAAAGCAATAAACACCAAGTAGGTTTTGAATTTCATACGTTCGATGATTGCACCACTGATTAAAGCTGGGGTAATAATGGCGAACATCATTTGGAAAACCATAAATAAGCTATTTGGAATGGTTGGAGCAGTTGGATATGCCGATAATCCATCAATACCGCTTAAGAAAGCATATTGGAGACTACCCAAAATTCCAGAAATAAAGTTAGGGTCTTTGTCATGGGTAAAGGCTAAGCTAAATCCAACCGTCACCCAAAGAATCGTGACCACACCCAAGGCAATGTAGGACATCATCATGGTGTTGAGGGAATTTTTGGAACGTACCAAACCACCATAAAAGAAAGCCAAGCCCGGAGTCATCAGCATCACCAAGGCAGTTGAAACCAACATCCAAGCGGTGTCGCCTGTGTCGGCTGCCCATTTTTCATCTTGCCCGAGCGCCAAACTCGAGAATCCCAACAGCATTGGTACTACGAATTTCCACATCGGCGGTACGAATTTCCAATTTTTCATCTTAATGCCCCCTTCGTGCGCCCAAAGCGGCGCGGCTGAATGGCGCGAGTATAAACAAGTCCAAAGCAAACTGTCAAGCTAATTATGTCCATTTGACCAAAAAAGTATGACGGTTTTGCAAATCAGACTCGAGAATAAGAAGTTAATTGAATTTTACTTGTACAAATGTACAAGTAAAATCGTACACATTGCAGTAAAAAAATTGTACACTCTGCACAGCCGAAGCACCAAGCAAAAACCTGAGTTTAGGCTGTACACTTCGCTGAGTTTAGGCTGTACACTGTGAGTCACACCAAACAATCCCTAGGAGGAAGTTCATGAAATTAATTGTTGCTATTATCCGCCCCGAAAAACTCGATGATGTCAAAGCCGAGTTATTCAAAGAAGAAGTCACTGGTTTAACCATCTCCCGAGTCTCTGGTCACGGTGGCGAAAAAGAACACTTGGAAACCTACCGAGGTCGCCCGCTCGTCTTTGAATTCCACGAAAAAGTCCGTCTCGAGATTGCGGTCTCTGAACCATTTGTCGAACGCACCGTCCAAGCAATCGTCCGTAGCGCCCGCACAGGTGCAGTCGGTGACGGAAAAATCTTTGTTCAACCACTCGAGCGGGTGGTGCGAATCCGCACTGGCGAATCCGATAATTTGGCGCTGACACCAGTCAGTTAATTAGGCTTTGCGCTAATCAGAGGACAGGCTTTGTGCCTGTCCTCTGATTATTTTTTGGTTGGGCTTACTCGAGTTTATTTTGTGCATAGCTCAAACCGTGCTTTCTCGAGTAGACTGGTTTTATGAAACCTCAGAATCTGATTCCAATTGTCGTGATTGCTTTGGCTGCTTATTTTGGTTGGCAACAACATCAAAATTGCAGTATCCAACTGCCCGGTTTACCTGTTCCCAGTGCTTGCCAAGCCCCTGTGAATACGCCGCCAGTGATCGCTCCAACCACGCCAACCACACCGACGAACCCAACAACTCCGACTACGCCGCCTGTGACCACACCAACAACTCCACCTGTAGTGACTACTCCGACGACCCCGACCACACCGCCAGTGACCACGCCAACAACTCCGACAACCCCAACAACCACTGGCTACCCTGAAGCCAATTTAACCGCTCCAGATGTCCAAGTGGCAGCCAATTTGCGTCCAGAGCGAGCCGATATTGTAAGTGTCTATAATTCTGGGACATATGCCGATGCGCTCGAGAAAGCCGATGCGTGGTTGAACTCGAGACCCACCGATGCCCTTATTGGTTTAATTCGCAGCAACGCCCTAACCAAGCAACTTGGCTCTAAAGCCATCACGATTGGGCTGAGCGTGCCAACCAGTGGCTCGAGTGTGCAACAAGGCGAAGCGATTTTGCAGGGTGTAAACATGGCGGTGCAAGAATTTAGTCAACCAAGCCTTGGCAATAAACGGGTGATTGTCGAGATTCGCAATGACCAAAATGATCGTTCTTTAGCAGTTCAAGCCGCCTCGAGTCTGGCTTCCTTGTCCGAGGTCTTGGGTGTGATTGGACCTGTCAACTCGAGTGCTTCGGTGGCGGCTGCCGATATTTATAACGCCCAAGGTTTGGTGCATATTGCGCCGGCTGCCACCGATGACCGACTGGCAAATAAAGGCGGTTTTACTTATCGTTTGGCAGTACCGAGCAGTGTTCAAGGCAAGAACCTTGTGAAAATCGCCCAGAAAAAAGGTTATGTGCGAATCCCAGTCTATTTTGACCCCAAAGATGCCTACAGCAAAAGCCTCGCCGATGCCTTTATTCAAGATGCCACGGCATTATCCATCAGCACCATTCCAATCGAATTTCCCACCAAGGGCTTACCTGCCGATTTTGATGTTTTCCAAGATGACCCACGCCCAGATGCGGTCTTTTTGTCTGGCACAGCCGCCGATTGCGCTCGGCTTGCCACAGCTTTAGCGGGTGCAGGGGTACAGCTACCAATGTTGACTGGCAGTGCTGCCTACAGCCAAGAATTACTGGCTGGTGGAAAAGCGGTAGAAGGCTTAACCATGCTCTCGTTTTTTCATGCCACCAGCACGATTGGCAACACCGCTCAATTTGTCAAAGCCTTCCAAAAACGTTATGGTGGCGGCACACCCAATGCTCGAGCAATGCAGGCTTACGATGCAACCCGAGCGCTTTTAGAAGCGATTAAACGTTCTAGCACCGAAAACCGAGCCAGTGTCAAAAAAGCCTTGGATGGTTTCTCGAGTAAACCCGCCCCCGGTGTGACCAGCCCAGTACAGTTTAAGGCTGGGGCAATTCAGAATCGTCCATTGGTGATTATTGAAGTTAAAGACGGCAAACTCGAGGCGACAGGCGTGATGTAATACCAAATTGAGAAAGTTCGTAGAACTTTCCGACTAAAAGGAGTATCAATAAATACCGTCTTTGACAGGTACGGAGCAATCCGCGTTTTTTGCGGATTGCATAGTATCTAAATAAAGACGGTATAAAACCTATCAATCCTCGAGATAAACCAGACCATCTTTGATGCGAAGCTGTATTCCGGTCTCGAGTTGCGCCCATTCTTGAGTGGTTAAAACCAGAATTGGACACTCAAGTTTGTACAATTCGGCTGCTACCAGTGCGCCAGTTGCCAAAATCGTATCCACCTCGAGCAGTAAAAATGCGGCGGGGGCTGTGCCGAGACGAATGGCTTCGGCAAGCACACTGGAACTCGAACTCGAGCCGCGTCCAGATTCCATGATCACAATTTTTTGGCTTAAACACATGCCGTACCCAGAATGTGAGGGTTCTGTGACACACCCTGTGCGGCTGTCAAAGCCTCCCCAAAAACTCAGTGGCTCGAGTTTTTGGGCTGTACCTTGGGCAATTCCAGCCACAAGACTTTTGGCATGGATTATTCGCGCCATACACGCCCTTCTACAGCCGAACGGACACAATCGCGCAGTGAGCCAAAAGCCACCGTCACGCCTAAGTTGGCGGGGGCATAATGCGCCCATTTACCCGAATTGGTCATGACTGCGCCACCTGCCTGACGCAAAATCGGGGTGATGTAGGTACAAGTATCCACCACAATTTGCACCCCAAAGCGCTTCAGTTCTTGCAACCAGCCGTTTTCCTCGAGTTGGGCTAAGGTGCTGCGGTTGGTGCTGACCAAAAACTCGAGGGCTGGATGACACTGCCAACCCGTTAAAAGCGGCATTAACCGTGCAAATTCGGCTAAAGAAAAATGTGGTGTGCCTAAACTGATGGCGGTCAGTTCTGCACCGACTGCCAAGGTATTTAAGCGATTGAGTGCTTCTTGCAAATCGGTATCGGTGATAAAAATGGTTTGCTCAGGAGCTTGGTCTTGCAATGCTGCCACCAGACTTGGGGCTTCGGGGGTAATGCCCACGGCATGAAACATCGCAACCCGTCCACTTGAAGCCGATGTTGCACCAAGGGCTTTTAGGTCATCTTCGGTCGTGCCACTTGGCAACCCAAGCAGCACAGGAATACTCGAGCCAGCTATTTTTCCAACCATAAAACCAAGCAAAGTACATAACACACCATCCTCGAGCCATGCTGGACTGACCTGCTCGAGTGAAAAAACAATTTGTCCACGCCGATTGGCAGTTTGGTGCAAACCGACATCGGGGACACGCCCAGTGATGGCAGCGCAAATATCCAAAAAATCTCCGTAGCGATTGGTTCTTGCGCCTAGGACACTGTTCGCAAAGACAATCGCATTGGATTCTGCCCAAGCAATCTGTTCGCCCAAGGCTGGACGGTTGGGCAACTGATACGGCGCACATGTCCAAGTTGGGGTGCAACCCAGCGCCTCGTAAGCATCCATTAAAGCCCTAGCTTGGGTGGCAGTATTTGTGTCACCACGGTATAAATTGGGGTGCAGTCGGTCAAGCGAAGCTACATTTAAGGTGGTTGGTACACAGACCATCCCACCAAGTTTGACAAGGTGTTGGGCAAAATCCAAACTGGCTTGCCCGTGGTACAAACAACCATCTATGTGCGCTCCAACTACCGAAATTAGACTGGTAGCATCTAGCATCTGGGCGTACTGCACCACCAACTTCATGGCAAACTGGCAAGCTGCACCGTGCTGACCATTCAGCATTTCAAGGTCTGTAGGCTCGAGAACTAAACTCATGGCTTGGGAATTTCGTGAATTTCTAGTTTGTGCGATTTACAAACGAACTTCAAAGCGGTGCGCTCCTCGCTTTCCAACTCGAGTTTGACAAAAGCTGGTACACAAATTAAATCCATGTTGTCCACACTTAAATAGCTTCTGGTAATCGCAATCGCTTTGACCGCCTGATTAACCGCCACTGCGCCAATGGCTTGAACTTCGACTTCACCATGAAGCCGCAGCAGGGCAGCAATAGCCCCCGCCACCGAATTGGGTTTTGACTGACCTGAGACGCGCACAGTTTCCATGAAAATCCTCCAAGCATAAGACAGCGATTAGGGCGCTCGAGAATCATTGTAGAACGAACTTGGCTAAAGTCAATGTGTAATTTTTATACAGACAAATGATGATATTGGCTTTATAGTTAGTGCAGATGAGTACGGAAATCGCCCAAGGAACGCTAAATCAATTGTCTATCACAGTATTGTTACAAAGAATCGTGCTGCATCAACTTGAAGGTGTGCTGCATTTGCGTTTTCAGAACGAAACACTGAACACCAAAATGATTGTGGCGCGGCAATCGCTCGGCGGTATTATCAGCCCGTTTGTCCCACAGTGGAGCAAGATGCTTGTCCCGCAGGTGATGACTTCCGAAGCCTATGAACGGGTACGTTTACATAACTCGGATGCTGCCACAGCCCTTCGGGTACTGGAAAAAGAAGGTCTTTTACCGCTCACCACCTTGGAGAACATGCTTTCGGCAAGGGCTAAAATGGGTTTGATGCCAATTTTAGCCCGTACCGATGGACGTTTTATTTTTATGCCACGCCCAGTAATCCATGATTTTTTGCAGCCCGGTGTGAAAATCGAACCTCTACTCGAGCAATTACAGTACCGCAACCTACCGAGTTTTGAACCCACCGATACCTGTCTGGTCTTTGAACACACAATTCGTAACAGCAGCCCCTTAGATACTTTGGATTACGAAGTGATTGCCGCCCTAGCCAACGATTTAACCCTGCTCGAAGTTGCCCAACGCACCCGACTGGCTTGGGATGAACTTGGGGTGATTATTCAAAAACTCGAGTCAGCAGCCATGATTCGTGTTAAAACAACAGTCAATCCATCATTTGAACCAACCGCCAACGCCAAACGAATTCGTCAGCGTTTACTGCCCGGCGACCTAGCACCCGATTTTGAATTGCCTGCTTTGGGTGGCTCGAGGGTGCGTTTATCCGATTACCGAGGCAAAAAAGTCTTGCTGCGCTTTAATCGTCAGGCGGGTTGCCCGATTTGCAATCCTCGCAACCGTGAATTTATACGGATGTACGAGACTTTCAGGCAAGCCAATGTCGAACTGATTGGTATTTTTGGTTCACCCGAAGATGTTTTGCCGCTTGGGATTGGCAAACAAAACCCACCGTACCCCGTACTTGCCGACCCCCAAGACATTATTTATACCAAGTATGGTGTGGAACGCAGTTTATGGGGAATGCTCAGTCCGCAAAATTGGAAGAACATGGGCGGGATTATCGAAGGGACAAAAATGGATACCTTTCGTGCCGCCGCCGAAGGTGAAGCCACGCGAATGCCAGCCGAATTTTTTATCAACGAACAGGGCTACATCGAACAAGTCCATTACCATGCTTTTGCCACCGATTTTTTGCCCCTGGAGACACTGCTGAGCGATTGGCTTAACCTGAAAACATGAACTTCCTTTTTATCTGCTCGAGAAACCGTCTTCGCAGCCCGACCGCCGAGGCGGTTTTTGCCGAATATGCCAACACGCGCTCGGCTGGAACTGCGCCCGATGCCGAGTACCGTGTTGGTTTGGACGACCTCGAGTGGGCGGATATTGTTTTTGTAATGGAGCAACGCCATGTTAAACAATTGCGCAACCTCTTTCCAAAGTCTGAGCCTCGAGTGATTTGCCTTGGCATTCCAGACCACTACGAATACATGCAGCCCGAGTTAGTTGCCATGCTCGAGCAGAAAGTTTTGCCTTACCTCTGAGACTGATGGCTTGCTAAAGAAACAACCCTTTAGCGGCTGAATTCAAGCATCCATTCAACACTTGGGTTGGCTCGAGCCGAAAGAACATCCAAATGGGTCATGTTTGCTAAGTCGCGCACAATTATTTTTTGCTGCATTTTTTTCTCGAGACTCTGGTAAGCATCTCCAGCCGTGACAATGCCTCGCGTGCCACGAATTGCCAAAACTGGGATTTTGGTACTAGCGATATGTTGTACTCGCAAAGTTTCCTTTGCCCACATTGGGGCTTCTAGTCCAACTGCGCCAATGTCCAGACTTAGGCGGGCGGGAAAGTACCATTCTTGAAAATCGGCTTGTGGGGTGTAAAAACGTCTTGCAAAGTCTATTGGGTCAGTTAATTCGTTGGGGTCGTTTGGACTTGGAATCTCCCATTCCACACGGCTTGCTCCGTCTGCTACACCAACCACATCAAGGGCAAATCCACCGACAAACCAAGACAACACATTGATCGAAACCTTGGCGTTTTTAACCCGACCTGCACTAATCGCAAAAGCACTGACCAAGGCGTGTTGGTCATCGCCTGAAATCATCCCAGCCGCGAGGTTACTGGCAGGGTAAGCCACAATTCCGTCGGGGCTATCGCCATTGGGGTCAAAACGCGCTAGTAAAGCTGCTGTGCTTAATTTAGAAAGCCCAGAAGGGTCAAAACCAAAGGCACTAAAGTAAGGGATGTCTACCCCATTCTCGAGTCCGATTTGACCAGCCCCACGAATCCCAAAAGGTCCCGTTACCCCAGCTTGGTAATCGGCTTGGCTGCTGCCATTTTCGCTACTGGTGCGCCCAGCCACACCATCTAATAAAATCAAAGCATCAATGTCTTTGTGTCCGGGTGTCCCTGCAAAATCCCAACCAGCGTATAAGGAAACCATAACTGCCCCAAGGCTATGCCCGCCAAGCAAAACCTTATTGCCACTGTTGCGAGCCAGCAAGACCACCCGTCTTAAATCCTCGAGATGAACCTGTAGACCCCAAAAACCCATAAATTTTAGGTCTTTAGGGTTTCTAGGCTTAAAACCATTGGCTTTACCTGCATCGCGGACGTGGTACTGCCACGCCAGCCTCGGATTACTCTTTGCAAGGGCTTCTTGCAGAACTTGGTGTTCCTCGAGTTGATTGCTGCGGCGGTCTACTGCCCAGACTTCTATACTTGGGTCTTTGGCGACCATACTCCGCGCCAGACGATCAAAATTAGCTGCTCCACCCAGAAAGCCCGGCATCAGCAGCACCACGGCTCGAGCCTTGTTGGTCTTAGGTAAACTATAACGCACAAAAATAGCTTTATCGAGTTCGTTGGGAGTGTTCGGTTCATCAAAACCCGCAATACTGACCCGTTCGGCATTGACCAATTCAAGGCTTTTTGGATTTGGAATTTCTGCGGCTAAAGGCTGTGTGGCTGGAGCGCAGGCGGCTAAACAGAGCAGCGCAACAAACAAGAAGGATTTCATAGTCTCGAGTCTACGGGTTTTGTAGCGCAGCAATTTGAGAGTGGGTCACATAAATAATTGCGGCTTGGGATTTATCAATCAAAGGCAGCTTCTCGAGGTCTCAAGATACTT
>JAYWHB010000360.1:0-3604 GCA_043777915.1 Deinococcales bacterium | reverse complement strand
CCTTGAACCGAATAGTGCGATTGCCTTGCCAGATTTGCCAGTCTATCTCGAGAATTTGAGTCTGGAAACTCGAGTCAAATTGTCGGCTGTGGTTGCTACCCAAGGGCATTATGATGAACCTGTTCTCGAGGCGCTACTTTTGGCGGGTGTTGGTTTTGTGTCCTTGCTTGCCAGTCGTAAACGGGCTGTAACAGTGCGGGAACTGCTCGAGTTGCAAGGTCTGCCACAGGGGAAAGTTGCTTCTATTCGCAATCCAGCAGGATTGGACATCAACGCCAAAACCCCTGCCGAAGTTGCGGTCAGTATCTTGGCGGAAATCATTCAAGCCCGCGACTCGAACCGTGAAATGTTCACCAACTCGAGTGGGTATCAAAAGCCAGAAATTGGGAATGTTGAAACATTATCAGTTACAGGGAGGGTACAAGACCCTCCCCTACGAGATGTGGGGAATGAATTGCTAAGACGCTATTCTGCAACCAACCCAGACGATGTACAAATCCCTGAAACCCGTAGGGGAGACCTTTATGGTCTCCCTGCCTCACAAGCAAGGAACGAAAATTCATTGCCTGAAAATCCCGCCTTTGCCATTTCTCCCGTGGATGGTGAACGAATCGAAATTGCCTCGGCGGTGCATTTTGCGGATTACAACGGCGTGACCTATTACTTTACCTGTGCCAACTGCAAACGTCGTTTTCTCAAAGACCCAAATCAATTTCTTACGGTTACGCCATGATTGCAGATTTAAGGGCTGGTTTTGCGGCTCGAGGGTTTGTTACCTCAGATGATTTTGCGGTTGCTTTGCAGTTAATGCTTTCACTCGAGAAACCGCTTTTAATCGAAGGACCCGCAGGAGTTGGCAAGACCGAATCCGCCAAGGTACTGTCCGAAGCGCTCGGCACACGCCTAATTCGTTTGCAGTGCTATGAGGGCTTAGATGTCTCGAGTGCCTTGTACGAATGGAATTACCCCAAACAGATGCTACGGATTCGCCTGACCGAAGGACAAGGTTCGCTCGAGGAACGTGAGGCACAGATTTTTTCTGATGCGTTTTTACTCAAACGCCCCTTGCTCGAGGCGATTACCCAAGAGGTTGCGCCTGTGCTTTTAATAGACGAAGTAGATAGGGCAGACGAAGCCTTTGAAGCCTTTCTGCTCGAGTTGCTGGCGGAGTTTCAAATTTCTATCCCCGAACTTGGGACAGTCAAAGCCAAAACTCGTCCACGGGTGATTCTGACCTCCAATCGCTCGAGGGAGTTGTCTGATGCGCTGCGGCGGCGCTGCTTGTATTTATGGCAGTCGTATCCGACGGTTTCGCAGGAACTCGAGATTCTAAGGGCGCGTTTGCCAAGTATCAATCCGCGTTTGGCATTGCAAATTGCAAATTTAATGGAAGCCTTGCGGCGTTTGCCGTTTCATAAAGTCCCTGGTGTGGCTGAAACGCTCGATTGGGCGCTTGCCCTAATGAATTTGCACCATGAGGCGCTTGATGCCAAAACGGTGCTTTTAACCCGAGGTTGTATCTTAAAAGCCCGTGAAGATTGGGTATTATTAGAAAATAATCTTCCAGCCCTCGAGAAAATCTGGAATGACAAAATAGGTCAGCGCAAACCCTTAGAAACCGATTTTGGAATTGGCACGGTCACCACCCGCTAACCCTTGGGGCAAAATGGCACTGCTCGAGAAAATAACCGCTTTTACCCAAATTCTGCGCCTCGATCATCAATTCAAAATTGGTGTTGGTGAAGTGACGGATGCCTTGCGTTCGCTCGAGATTGTGGAGATAACCCACAGCCGAGGGTTGTTGCAATCGGCGTTGCGGGTGGTTTTGTGCGCTAAACTCGAGGAGATAGAAATTTTTGATGCGGCGTTTCAAGCCTTTTTCTTTCCAGAACGGGCTGGGGTGGCTCAAACTTTGCTGCCACCAGACGAACATCAAGCCTCGGTGACAGATAAACCCGCCAATCATCCCAGTCCACAGTCCCAAAAACAACCGCCAGAAGAGAATCCAGAACAAGACCCAGACTTTGTGGGTTCTCAAACCAAGCACCGCCCAGATGATGATGACGCTTTAGCTACACCAGTAGAACGTTGGATGCGTGGCTTGTTCAGTGCCGCCGCTAGCCCTTCCGACGCGCCTAAAATTAGTGCCGATGGTCTCGAGGCAATGCTTGGTGCGGCAGGGCATCTGGTGCGCTCATTGCGGCTTGGGCGCTCGAGGAAATGGCGCACTTTGCCATCGGGCGCTCGGTTTGATTTCCGTAAAACTTTGCGGAAAAGTTTGGCAACGGGTGGTGAGCCGATTCATCCGTTTTGGTTGGGGCATCCTAAGCGCAACCCACGGATTGTGCTGCTTTTAGATGGTAGCCGCTCGATGACCCAAACAACCCAAGCCACATTGCAATTTGCCTTTGCCTTAGCGCAGCGTTCACGGCGCGTGGATGTCTTTACTTTTTCGACCGAACTGCGGGATGTTTCAAGTTTTTTGTATCAGCGTCAACTCGAGTTGCCGCCTTTACAAGCAGCTTGGGGTGGTGGCACGCAAATCGGTCATAACTTGCGGGTTTTTTTGCGTGAACATGCGCCTCGGGTTTTAACCCCAGATACCTTGGTGATTATTTCCAGCGACGGCTTAGAAGTTGGTGAAACGCAGCTACTCGAGTCTAGCTTGCGTGAAATAAAACGCCGTTCGGCTGGGATTATTTGGCTTAACCCATTGGCAAGCCAAAAAGGTTTTAAGCCCAGTTCTCGAGGTATGAAAACGGCTTTACCGTTTATTGCAAAACTAAGCCATGCCCAAACGCCAAGCGAATTCTCGAGTTTGGTAGATGGTTTTTTGGCGCGTTGATTGACGGTATTTGATTTAGGTAGAATCATCTATGTCCATTGGTTTTGTTGCTTCGTTGCGTTTACAAGAGTTATCGGATTTATTTGCAGTCAATAAACGTGATTTTGCCTTTCTTGACGAAGGTATTCAACTTGCCGAGCAGGCAGCCAATTGGCTACTTTACGCTCAGTTTTGTGAATTGTTTGTGCAACGCAGTCGGGAAAAAGGACAGTTGGCGCAGGGTTTGGAATTGGCAGATAAGGCTTTGCTTGTCTTACCAGAGTTGAACTTGTTGTTGCCTCGAGCTTTAATCAGGTACGAACGCAGTCTCATTTTTATGGTGCTTGGGGATTATGAACTTACCATCAGCCAATTGATTGAATTGCATCCTATTTTTGAACAGCTTGGTTCGCCACGTCAAAAAATTGCGATTGTGCGGAGTTTAGGTGTGGCTTTTTCCAAGAATCAGCAACCAGAACAAGGTTTGCAGTATTACCACTTGGCAGTTGAACAATGCCTTGCAATCGGTGATTTAATCGGGGCAACCTATACCAAAAATAACATTGCAATTAACCTAAAAAACTTAAATAAACCCGATCAAGCTGAACAAATTTTGCGTCAGTGTCTCGCCGATTTACCAAGTTCGGGGCATGACTTTGCCTTAGCAGGTTTTAGTTCTAATTTGGCTTTGATTCTTGATAAACGCGGTTTATTTGCCGAAGCCGAGGTTCTGCACCGACAAGCCTTAGAGATTGCCCAAAATACATCGTCGCTCGAAGG
>JAYWHB010000359.1:0-3623 GCA_043777915.1 Deinococcales bacterium | reverse complement strand
TTTTGATGGTGGAACATTTATCGGCAACGACCCCAAAGACTTAGGTCGTTATGAGATTGCTAAACCCGCCCTCTGGACTGGCAGTGTTTCGGTGTTGGTCAATTCTGGCACTGCCAGTTGCGGCGAATTACTGGCGTACCTGATTCAATACGCCAAACGTGGCACGGTGATTGGCGAAAGCACAGTCGGTGTTTTAGATACTGCCACCGAATTCTGGCAACTCGCCGACCAGAGCGCCCTTGCGATTACCTATGTCCGCACCCTCAACCCCGATGGCACTCGAGTACCCGAGCGCGTTACCCCAGACATCAGCGCTCGAGATGACCCGAATAGTGCTTTTGAAACTGGACGTGACCCATTATTTGAACGGGCATACAGGTTGCCATAAAAAAACCCAACAGCCTAGTGCTGTTGGGTTGAACCAAAACTTAAGCGGCTGCGGCAGCAACGGCGGCTTTGGAACGGTTAATGGCTTTAGCCAAACGGCTCTTTTTACGTGCGGCGGTGCGTTTGTGCATCACACTGCCCTTGGCAGCTTTGTCAATTAAACTCTCGGCGCGTTGGGTCAGGGCAACAGCTTCTGCCGCACCTTCGGTATTGGCGACCAAGGCTTTTTTCACAAAAGTCTTGATTGTGCTTCTGACCGCACGGTTGGCGGTGCGGCGTTTAAGGCTTTGACGATGACGCTTTTCTTGTGCCATACCACGACGCTTAGATTTAACAACTTTGCGTTCCTTACGGGTCTTGGGCTTTTTGACTGCTGGTGCTGCTCCTGCCATAATTACTCCTTCGCGCTTAAAAAAGCGGCGGACAAATAAATTGCCCGAAGCGAAATTACAAATCTTTGTAATTCGCACTCGAGGAAACCCCGAGTACCGCAAACTGGGTTTGACCAATTTGGGCTTGGGGAGCTTAGCACAAGAATGAAGACTTGTATACCGCTCTTTAAGGGACTTGTATACTGACTTATGAATTACTGGCTCTTAAAAACCGAACCTGAAGTCTTTAGTTACCAAGATTTAGTACGCCTCGGCTCGAGTCCTTGGGACGGAATACGCAACTACCAAGCCCGTAATCACCTGCGAGAGATGAAATTAAATGACTTGGCTTTTATTTATCATAGCAGCACCAACCCGATTGGCATTGCTGGAATTGCCAGAATCATAGAAACTGCCCACCCAGACGAACTTCAATTCAACCCCGAAAGCCAGTATTTTGACCCCAAAAGCCCTCTCGAGAACCCACGTTGGAGTCAAATTGTTCTCGAGCCAGTGCGCGAGTTGCCATTCCTCGAGTTGAGCCTTTTACGCACCGAAACTAAACTCGAGGGGATGCTGATTCTTCGCAAAGGCAACCGTTTATCGGTCACACCGGTTGAAGAAAAGCATTACCAGCACATTCTAAAAATTGCAAAGTGAACCTGCTTACTCTTTGGCTTTGAATAAACCAAGGGCTTGAGCGCCATAAACAAGTCCAGCGCCGGCGGCTGCGACAATGGCAATTTGACCAATAAAAGCCAATAAACCAGCCACAATTGGAGCAAGGATAATGTTTGCTAGTACGCCAGCCACTGCGCCGCCCACCACAGCAATACCAAGGTGTTGCGGGTTAGAAAGTTTGAGTTGCAACATCGCAAGAGCAAGTCCAGCACCAGCACCGATGAGAATAGCGAGTATGATATTCATAGAAAACCTCCAATACACAGTACGTTGTTTTTGGTGAGAAAGTTCCAAGTTTTGGATGCTTTCTTTTGTTAGCATACCCCAATGCCCAAAGGATTAGTCTAATGCCAAAAGAATCCAAAAAAGCCAAGCAAACTCGAGCCAATACTGTCCTCGAGCAGTTGCGTTTCGATTTTCCAGATGCCCGTACCGAACTCGAGTACACTGCCCCATTTGAGCTTTTAATTGCCACGATTTTGTCGGCACAAGCCACCGATGTCAGTGTTAATGCCGCCACCCCAGCTCTTTTTGAGGCATTTCCAGATGCGGCAGCCCTCGCAAACGCCGACCTCGAGACAGTTGAAGGGCTGATAAAAACCATTGGCTTATTTCGCAATAAAGCCAAAAACATCATTGCCACGTCTAAAATTTTGGTCTCGAGCTACGGTGGGGAAATGCCTAACGATTTTGACGCACTGCTGACCCTACCCGGTGTGGGACGCAAAACTGCTACGGTGGTGTTGTCCAATGCCTTTGGTCGCCCGGGAATTGCGGTGGATACCCATGTTGGGCGTTTGGCGCGGCGCTTAGGCTTTTCAGTTTCGCAAAATCCAGATGTGGTCGAAACTGACCTTGAGAAGCTATTTCCTCGAGCCGACTGGATTTTTGTGCATCACGCCATGATTCTGCATGGCAGACGGGTTTGTACCGCCCGAAGTCCAAATTGCGAAATGTGCAGCTTGCTAGAGACTTGTCCACAAATTGGGATTTAAGGGTGTAGCCCCGTAAACTCGAGACCAAGGGTTTCTTCCCAACCTCTCGAGATATTTAAGGACTGAATTGCATGTCCGGCTGTGCCTTTAACCAGATTATCTATGGCAGTGATAATCACCACCCGTCCAGTTTCTGGGTCGAGTTCAAAGCCAATATCACAGTAATTCGTCCCATCGAGCATCTTCGGGTCTGGGTAACGATGAATCCCTTTTTTGACCTTCACAATCCGCGTAAAAGGCGCATCAGCATAGACTTCGCGGTACGCGCCCCAAACATCGCGTTCAGAATACCCATCGGGAATAAAGACACTCGAGGTGGCAAGAATGCCTCGGATGCGTTCCACAGCAATGGCGGTTAAATGAAAATTAACCTGTGCTGGAATTTCTTGGATCACTTCGGCGGTGTGCCGATGACCGACAGGCTTAAAAACCCGCAAAGACCCACTGCGCTCTGGGTGGTGGCTCGCATCACTTGAGGCTGCCCCTGCCGCACTTGAACCCATTAAAATGGTCGTAAAGACATCCTTACCGGGCATTGGCACGCCCATTTTATAGAGCGGATACAAACCCAGAATCGTGGCAGTCGCCCCGCAACCAGCACAGGCAATCCGGTTTGCGCCTTTTAATTCTTCTTTGTGAATCTCTGGGTTGCCGTAGACGAACGTGTTCAGTAACTCTGGACGAGGATGAGGTTCTTCATAGAATTTTTCGTAGAGTTTCGGGTCAGAAATCCTAAAATCATGACTTAAATCTATCATCACTTCTTTAGCCAAAGCATCGAAGACATCAAATTGTTTAATTGCCTCATGGTGCGGCATGGCAAGCACAATCACGTCGGCTGGCTCGAGGTCGGATGGTTTTTTGTACTTGAGTGTGGTCCGCCCACGCAGATTCGGATGGGTAAAGGTAATTGGGTCGCCTGCGTTTGCCCTCGAGGTAATTTGTGTCACCTCGAGTTTTGGATGCGCCAACGCCAAGCGCAGGAATTCGCCACCTGCATATCCAGAACCACCAACAATAGCCACCGAGAGTTTCTCCATGGTAGCGAATGTAACTTAAAAATATGGGAGGTGTGACCCGAGTCAGCGACCGACTTTATACTATTGGAGTCCACGTAAGGGTATTGTGACACCGAACTGCCAAAATGGGCTAGACTATAGCTATCTATTTTCATAACCGCTTTCAAGCG
>JAYWHB010000358.1:0-10160 GCA_043777915.1 Deinococcales bacterium | reverse complement strand
CCATACAAAAGGAGAATTTGTTCAACCCCACCTTTTGTCGGCAGTCTCTTGGAGGAGATATGAATAAAAAGTTACTCACCGCATTTGGAGTTCTCGCCTTGTCAAGCGCAGCTTTGGCAGGACCAGTCGGCAATAGCCTGATTTTGGGGACAACCCAACAACCCACTGCCCTTGACCCGTTTGTCAATAACCAAGCCATCAGCGCCGAAGTCAACTCTTGGTTGCACGGTGGTCTGGCATACTTTGGTTTTGATGGCGAATTGAAAGCCGACCTAGCCGCCGAAGTTCCAACCGAAGCCAACGGTGGTGTCAAACTGACCAAGAATGCCCAAGGCGACGTTACCGCCCAAACAATTCGTTGGAATTTACGCAACGGCATCAAATGGTCAGATGGTCGTCCTGTCACCAGTGCCGATTTTAAGCTGGCATATGATATTTTCGGCGATGAACGCCTTCCAGTCTCGAGCCGTGACAATTACCCTAAAACCTTCAAAGTTTTAGATGACAATAGCTTTGAATTGACCTACGACCCACCATACTTGTTTGCGGTAGCAGCCCCTAGCTTTGTTCAAAATTACACCCCACCAGCCCATGTGGTACGCCCAATTTGGGAACGCGCCAAAGCATTAAGTGCTGGCAAAAGTAAAGAACAACAAATCGAAATTATGCAAAAAGAATTTTTAGCCAATAAATTCTTTACGGCGGCTGGCGGACCGGCGGTGACGAGCGGCGCATTTAAGTTCCAAAGCTGGGCGCGTGACCAAAGCTGGACATTGGTGCGTAACCCCAATTACTGGAATAACAACCCAACCGGTGTTGACCGTGTGATTTACCGCTTCTTCTCCAAGACCGAAACCCTACAAGTTAATGTCTTGGCTGGACAAGTAGATGCCACCTCGAGCGTCGGTTTAACTGCCAGTGCAACAACCGTTAAAACCCTCAGAGATGCAGCCAAAGGTATTTACGATGTCTTCACACCAAAAGCTGCCCTTTGGGAACACTGGGACATTAACCAATTTGATGAAACCGTACCAGAAGTTGCCGACCTGCAACTCCAAGATAAGCGCACCCGCCAAGCCTTGTTGTTTGCCTTAGACCGTGAAACTGTGGCTCAGGACTTGCGTGGTGGCACTGCCAAACCAACCAATAACTTTGTCAACAGCGTGGCTAGTGTTTACTCCGAAGCTGGTTTAACCAAGTACAACTACAACCCAGAACGCAGCAAACAACTTTTGGCTGCCTTGGGTTGGAAAGCTGGTTCGGACGGAATTTTAGAACGCAACGTTGGCGGACGCACCGTTAAATTTGTTCTCGAGTACGTGACCACCGCCGGTAACGCTGTCCGTGAACGCGATCAGCAATTCTACCAAGAGAACCTCAAAAAAGTCGGTATTTCTGTGCGTTTTAACAACGCCCCTTCCAGCGTGGTTTTTGATGATGCTTTCATTGCCCAAGCTAGCACTGGCAAATGGAAAGGTGTCTTTCAATTTGCCTATGTTCAATCGCCAATTGTCGAAGACCTCAGCTTGTACTACTGCGAAGATGCCAGCAGCAAAACCATCAAGGACAATGTGCCAATCGCTGCCAATGGTTTTCAAGGGCAAAACATCGGTGGCTGGTGCAACGCCGCTTACGACAAGCTCTGGGATCAAGCCCGCCGTGAATTTAACACCACAGACCGCAAGAAGATTTTAGCCGAAGCCCAAAAAATCTGGAATGAAGAACTCCCAGCCATTCCATTGTACGAACGCACCGACCTCTACACTGCCCGCAAAGGCTTAAAGAACTACACTTGGAACGCTGCCACCCGTTACCCAAGCGCCTTGGCTTGGCAAATTGGTTGGGAACAAAAAGGTCAAAAAGAAATTCAACCCATGAAATAATCAGTCTAAAGAAAAAGGCAGCTTAACGGCTGCCTTTTTTTATGCTCGAGCCTCAAAGCCCATAGCTCATTTAGGCTTAAATGCGTCTACGCCACCCATTTTCTTCAAATCAGCCGTTAAAACCGCAACAGTCTTGCTTGGTTTACTGCTGGCATCACCCGGTAAGGTCTTTGCCACAATCTCGAGAACATCCGAGAATTTATCGCCATCCGAGTCTTTATTTGCTTTTAAGGTTTGGTACAAAGCGTCCCCAATATTGCGTTTAGAAGTTCCAAAGTACAGACCACGAATTTCTTGACCAAATTTATTCCAACTGCCACCACCGCTCGGGCTGGTGTGGCAATAAATACAACCAATTTCACCTTTGCCATCGGCGCTCATTAACTTAAACTGAGCTTGAGCCGCAATTCGGTAACTGTTCTTTGCACTGGCATACGGGGACAACACCAGAGCAGCAAGGGCGAGTGATCCAAGACCGAGAAGATGTGCAGGTTTCAATTTCATTTGGAAGAACCTCCAAGAAACAGTTTAACAGGACAAATGTATTGTGTGTATGAAAATTCCTCGAGCCATGTCTTTAACATTATTGGAAGAGTAGAAGCCCTCCCCTCCGGCGCGTCGCTTCGCTCCTAGCCACCTCCCCAAATGCCTAGGCATTTGGGTGAGGCTTTTCAAGGCTTTTAGCATTTGCCTTGAAAAGCCTCGCCCAACGGTGACGTTGGGGAGGTGGCGAGCGAAGCGAGACGGAGGGGAGGAGGTTTTAGCCCCGCCCCAAGCCCATTGCTTCCAAAGCCAACACAACCGCCCTTAGTTCCTCGAGAATTACCCTATTCTCAAAGCGCACTACTTTAACCGCGTGTGCCTCGAGAATTTCTGTTCGGGCAGCATCTTTTGCCATGCCTTCTGGGGTGTAGTGGTGTGCGCCGTCTAGTTCGATACCCAAACGTAATTTAGCGCAGTAAAAATCTAAGATAAACCCCGCCAGAACATGTTGTCGCCGTACTTTGGGGGTGCAGTAACGCAGGTGTTCGTACCAGAGACGTTGTTCGGCTCGAGTGGGGTTTTTGCGTAAGTCCCGAGCTAAGGGCGTGAGGTTTGGCATAAGTCTTTAAGTTAAAGGGTCTGGACGACGACTGAGTAAACCTTCACGGATAAAAACTTCCACCACCGACTCGAGCGTCCCTGCATCGCGCTCCAAGGTACTGGCAATCTCGAGCGGGGTCTTGCCTCGTCCTAGAAGCGTCAGCACCTCAAGGGCTGGCTTACCGTGGGCTGCCCTTGCACGGTTATAGGTGTCGGTAATGGGATTGACGGCATCCCGTCCACGCAAGGTTAAAACGTAGCGTTCTGAAGCCCAAGCCCCAATCACTCGAGGCAGGGTTAAGGATTTGGGACGCAGCGCCGCAGGATACGCCCCCGTCTCACGATTTCCAATTTGTACCCGTCCAAACGCCTCACCATCTGCCATAAATGCCAAGTAGCCATTGCCCATGGCGCGTGAACCTGTAAAACCATCTGAGGGCTGGACTCGCCACGGACGATCCTGTAAACCTGATAGCGCATGAGCCACACGCCGCTCGAGAATCAGTGCCTCAAGAAGCTGCCCTTCGGAGTAAATGCGGGAAAACTCAAGCAGTGCCGCCTCTGACCACAATAAATCCTCGGCTCGAGAAGCACAGGCATTGACAATTTTACCTTCAAAAAACAGAGCCACTGCCGATTCAAGCACCAACGCCCCATCAAAACCACTTTTCTCGAGGTAAATACAGAGTTTGGGTAATTCGGCAAAACTATGATGTAGCCCAAAACTAAGGCGCTGACCACTTGGCAAAGCGTTCAAGAGCGGCAACGTTGCGTCTGGGAAGGCACGTTCGAGAATAGGAGTGGCTTTGCTGCGTTCCTGCGCCATACTTTGTATTCTTGCACAGATTTGGTTTTAGAACATTGTCTCGAGCGGGAACTGGGAAATAGCAACTCGAGTCCCACCAAGGGCAAAAATTTCTTCGGTTAAAACTCGGCTCGAGGTCTGGTTGTGCAACTCTGGCAAGAGTTTATCTATGCCGCTTCCTAGATGGCTCTGGCTTTGATGTGCCAGAATCGCGGCTCGTTTTTGTTCAATCACTGGGCTGGTGTCCAAGGTCAGAATTGGGTCTGGTAGGGCGTATTCGTCTAGGTCAAAGACTCCGAAACCAGCTTGATTGAACCGCTCGAGCATGGCGCGGCTGGGCATGATATAAAAAAGTTTTTGTGGTGGTTTTATTAAACTGGCACTCGAGAAAAACGCGGCATTCACAACTTGATGGGTGGCAATGTGGTCTGGATGTCCGTAATAGCCACGCGAGTCAAAGGTGACAATCGCATCGGGTTTGGTTTGGGCTATGACGCTTCGCACTTCTCGAGCCACTGCAAAAATATCCGCATCCACAAGGCGATTAGGTAAGCCACTGGGCTGACGAAAACCACTGTCGTGGTACTCGAGAAAACGCGGCGCTTGTGTCCCAAGAATCTGACAAGCTGTTTGCAACTCGAGTTGACGCAGTTCTGGAACGGTTTTATCACCCAAAATAGCTGGCGGGACTGTACCTGCTTCGCCTTTGGTTAAACACAGCACTTGGGTTCGCACGCCTTGGCTGGCGAGCAGCGCGAGGCTTCCACCACAACAAAAACTTTCATCATCGGGATGGGCAAAAACAGCGAGTAAGGTTTTTGGCTCGAGTATTGTGGACTTCATGTACACCAAGTATAACGCGGCGTATAATCTGCAAACGAGCAACTCAAAACTAAGCTCGAGGAGGCTGTATGCGAAAACGATACGCAGTTGGTTTAGTGGCATTAAGTGCGGCATTGGCAATGGGTGTGAGCGCTCAGGGTGGCAAAACCCAAGTGTTGTACTGGCAGTATGTGTTTGCCAGCAAAGTTACTTTTGTGGACGAACTGATTGCTGAATTTAATAAGGCGAACCCCGACATCGAAGTCAAACAAGAAAACTTTCCGTTCGATAGTTACATCGCTAAAGTCAAAAGTGCCGTAGGTGCGGGTCAGGGACCTGACGTGGCAAACCTATTTTATGGTTGGCTTCCAGATTGGGTCGCAGGTGGCTACTTACAACCACTGCCAAGCAATTCCTTTAATGCCAAAGCACTCGAGGCAAGTGTTGGACCACTTTTTAAGGCAGGAAAAGTCAATAACCAATACTGGGCAGTCCCCACCGCCGTGCGTACCCTCGCGGTTTTTTACAACAAGGATTTGTTCAAAGCGGCGGGCATTAACACCGTACCGCGAACTTGGGCAGAGTTTGAAGCGGCTGGTAAGAAAATTCAGAAAATCGAGAATGGCAAAACCACGGTTGCTGGTATTGCGATTCAACCCGAAGGACAAGACCATCACTTGTTCCGCGAAGTTCTAAGTCGTCAATGGGGTGGTAAACCCTACACTGGTGATTTCAAAGAAATTACTTACGATAGCGCGGCTGGACTCGAGGCATTCAAATGGTATACAGGTCTGATTGAACGCGGTGCTGCCACACGAGGCTTAGACATGCTGCCCGGTTCAGGCAATGCCTACCGCGACACTTTTATTTCAGGTAAAGCTGGCATGATTGTAGATGGTTCATTTGCGATAGGTGGAATTCGTAGCGGCGCAAAATTCAACTGGGGTGTGTTCCCCTTGCCAACCAAAGACCTTGGCGGTTTACGCGCTAACTTTGGTTCGTACTGGGTGCATGGTTTAACCCCCAATGCCAAAGGTGCAAAACTCGAAGCCAGCGTTAAATGGATGAAATTCCTAACTTCCGAGAATGTTCAACGCCGTTGGTTGCAAAAAGTCGGAGAAATCCCAGCCGATTCCACCCTGTCCAGCGACAAAGCCTTACGCAATGACCCTGTGTTTGGACCATTTATCAGTAGTTTACCCTTTGCTCGAGCCACCTTCTTTGTGGATGAAGCTGGTCAACGCAAAGCCATGTCTGATGCGATGAACAGTGTTTGGCTAACCAAAACCACTCCAGCCGAAGCCTTAAAATCGGCGGCTGGTGGTGAGCAAAAGTTACTGAACTTGTTCTTTAAGAAATAAATTTTCTATGGGGCTTGC
This sequence comes from Deinococcales bacterium, assembly GCA_043777915.1. Classification (GTDB taxonomy): domain Bacteria; phylum Deinococcota; class Deinococci; order Deinococcales; family JAAFIG01; genus JAAFIG01. The sequence goes on along the minus strand of JAYWHB010000358.1, from coordinate 4,188 downwards.
CAGAAGCCCCATAGTTATGTATACTCCTTCCCGCCAGAGATGGTTTACCCTATACGGGTATAAAATTTCCCAGTTACACAGGTTCGGGGACTAGCGCAGTCTGGTAGCGCATTTGGTTTGGGACCAAAGGGTCGGGGGTTCAAATCCCTCGTCCCCGACCACAAGAAAAAACCTGCTTTTAGCAGGTTTTTTCTTTTAGAGTTTTGACCCCACCTAAAGGCGTTAAAGTACCTCGTGGCTCGGAATACTTCTTTAACCCCGTTGGTGGCTGTTGCAACCTACACTGTGATGATTAGCATTGGTGCAATGAACGCCAGTTACGGCGCGGTACTGCCTTTTTTAGAACAGCAATTTGTGGTGGGTAGTGCCGAAATTGGGTTTTTAAGCACCGCCCAAACCATTGGCGGTGTACTGGGAAATTTTAGTACCGCTTGGCTCGAGAAGCGTAACTCGGCTGGTCAGCAGATGCTTTTAGGTGGGGCGGGTTTTGCTCTTGGAGCGCTTGGTTTTGCAACTGCGATGCTATTTTCTTTAGGGTTTATGGTGGCGCTGATGGCACTTTTTATCATGGGCTTGGGACTGGGGTTGTTTCAGGTTAATTATGCCAATATCTTCTCGAAGGGTTTTGGAGAACGCTCTGGGGCAGTGATGTCGGTCATGAGTACCGCCTTTGCGGTAGGTAGCATTGCGGGTCCTTTACTGGCAGTGCAATTGGCGGCAGCCTATGCGTGGTTGCCAATGATTTTTGGTCTACTGACCTTAGGCTTTTCGATGTTGCTGCGTCCAGCCAAAAATGCCGATGCGCCTAGCGATTTGGTGGCTCGAGGTGGTCTAAGCTCCGAAACATGGTTATTTGCTGCCATGATTGCTTTATATGTGGTGGCAGAACAAGGGGCAGGTTTTTGGGGCGTGACCCATTTGGTTTCAATTGGTTGGGATGCCAAAGCTGCCGCCGTGGTTTTCTCGAGTTTTTGGCTGGTCTTGTTGGTTGGGCGTTTGCTTGGTGCGGCTTTAGCAGTGCGCTTCTCGAGTGAACTGATTTTGGTACTGGGTTTACTCGGTTCAACGCTGGCTTTTTTAGCCGCTAATTTTGCACCTCTGGCAGCCCCAGCTTATTTACTGGCAGGTTTATTTTTTGCGCCAGTCTTCCCGATTGGTTTAACGTGGTTAGCCAAACGCAACCCCTCGAGTATGGCAACCACTTTATACTTGGTGGCAGGAAGTATCGGGGCGGCGGTTGGTACGCCTTTGGTGGGCGGCTTAAAAACTGTCTTTGGTGATGCTGCCATTCCAGCCACCCTAACGGTGGCTTGTGCTTTGTCGTTGGTTTTAGCGCTGATGTTGCGTGCAAAGCAAACAGTGTTGCGTATCTAGCAAACGGTGTTGCGTGCCTAGCAAGCACCCACTTCTTAAAATGCGTACAATCAAAGCATGAAACGTTTTATACAAACCGTAGAAATCCCAGAAAATGCTGTGCTATTAGATACTCGAGCCAAAAAAGATTACTTGGCTGGGCATATGGAAGGCGCACGTCATGGTGAATTCTTAGAAAAATTTATCATTCGTAACCCTGAACAACTCGAGTTTTTTAACCTGAGTTTAGAAGCATGGATTCAAGGCTTAGGCTTAAATGGCACAGAACAAATCGTGGTCTATGATGCTGGGCGCGACACCAGAGCCGCACGAGCAGCTTGGGCGCTCGAGTACGCTGGTCTGAGTGTGCAAGTGCTGCGCCAAGGGGTTCAAGGCACACTCGAGACGACGCTGCCAGACTTTATAATACCCAGTCAGTTCAAACTAAAACCAAATAAAGCCCTGCTCGCTACTGCCGAAGATATTCTTGAGGGTAGCGCACTGATTATAGATGCTCGGGACTCACTCGAGTTTGCTGGGCAAAAAATCCCACCAGGCGCGACCCGAGGCGGACATATTCCAAATGCCATAAACTTAGATTGGCAAGAATTGGTGGATGAACACGGGATAAAATCCGTTGCCGAAATAGACGCGGTTCTGAGAGGCATTCCCCAGAACCGCCAAATTATTGTCCATTGTCAATCTGGCGCTCGCTCGAGTGTGCTGTTTCAGGCACTGCGTGAACGTGGTTATCAGGTGGCAAATTACCTTGGCAGTATGAACGAATGGTTGAATGACCCAAATTTACCCGTGGAATAATTTATTTCTGCACATAGCCGTTGTTGGCAACAATATCGGCATCTATGGTTTTAGCGGCTTCGGTCAGGCTGCGTTGCGGGTTTGTACCCGTTGCAATTTGTTTAACCGCGTTGGCAAAGGCTTTGGTAATGACTGGGTAAGCGGGGGTGGCGGGGCGCTCGAGCGACACGCCAGTTGATAGTTGGTCAATGTATAAACGCAATTCGCCTTTGGGTCCGTAGTTCTTGGATTTTGCAATGCTGCTTTGGCGGCTTGGGACTGTGCCACTCAAGTTACTCATGGTCAAAACACTCTGAGAACTGACCAAGTAATTCAGCACCTTGGCAGCCTCAATTGGGGTCGGGCAACTGCTCGAGATACCAAAGTTCCAACTTCCACTGGCGGTCACGGCTTTCTTACCAAATTTAGGCATCGGAATTAAGGCTAAATCGTCTTTTAAGGCTTTTTTATAATCCACATACGCCCAACTACCAACAAAAGAAATCGCGGCTTTACCTTGAATAAAATCCAAGTCTGATTTGGTGTTGGTATTGGCATACTGAACCATTTTCTGAAAAAAAGTCATGCCCGCCACGGCTGCTTTGCCGTCTAGTACACCACTGGCAGTTTTATAAGTGCTGCGGTTAATTAAATCCCCGCCAAACGACTGCATCACAGGGGCAAAGCCGTAGGTGTACCATTCGCCTTGTCCGTAATTAAATTTCATGTCCAGTGGGAATTTGCGACCACGTTTTTTAAGATGCTCGAGAACCGCTAAGAATTTATCGCCCGTCCAGGCTTTTTCGAGGGTGTCTGGTATACCAATTCCAGCAAAACGCAAAACCCGACGATTAACCCAGAGTGCCAAACCACTTTCAAATTGCCCAAGGCTATACAGTTGGTTGTTAAATGTACCTTGGGCAATGATACTGGGTAAAAAATCGGCTCGGTCAGCCGCCCCAATATACTTATCTATCGGAATCAGTTTATTGGTGTAGACATAATTGTAAAGGTTAGGACCATCAAAATCTAAAACACAAGGCATGGCATCGGCAAGCGCGGCAGCTTCGATTTGTTCGTTGTATGCGCCTTGTGGCAAACCAACCAAATCAATTTGAATGTTTTTGTTACTGTCATTAAACTTTTTAACCAATCCGTTAAAAGCAATTCCTTCGGCACTGGTGTCACGGCTCGAGTGAACCCAAAGCGAGACCTTAATTGGCGTGGTATTTTGGGCAATAACGGCTGTCCCAAAGGCAGTAGCGAGACCAAGAAGCACAAGCGTTTTTTTCATAAAAACCCCTTAAGCACTGCTCGTGAGCAAAAATGCGTCACCACAACAGCCATGCTTTATCGTGAAAGCGGCGAAATTTCCGAAAACCTAGAAAAAATTCGATAAGACGGACTGGTTGACTATGCCTAATACATTTTTTGAGTCTAGTCTGTAAGCGTTTACGAAAGATACCGTAAACGCTTACAGTTGTCAAGGTGTAGGATGTGGCTATGGAAAAACAACTTGGCTCACCAGACAACCCCTACCAGGCAACGCTCGAGTACATCCAGTCATTTTGGACAAAAATCATTCGCAGCACCCCTGACGACAAAGGCACACTAATTGGACTGCCTAAACCTTATTTTGTACCTAGCGAAGACCCAATTTTTATTGAAATGTTTTACTGGGATAGCTATTTTATTGCGCTTGGTTTAATTGGCACAGAGCATCAGCATCGCATTCTCGAGATGCTGGACAACTTTGTTCATATCTACAAACGTTTTGGCATTATTCCCAACGGCAGCCGCTTTTATTTTTTAAGCCGCAGTCAGCCCCCATTTCTACTCGAGATGGTCAAACTGGCATGGACATTTAAGCAGTACCAGCCCGATGCCACTGCTTGGCTCGAGAATATCCTAGAGGTTGCCGAAGACGAACATCAAAATGTTTGGTTAGCCAGTCAGCATCCACATCACCGCAATGTTTACCAAGGGTTATCCAGATACTTTGACATCAATTATTTGGATGCCTTAGCCAGTTGTGAA
>JAYWHB010000357.1:0-27339 GCA_043777915.1 Deinococcales bacterium | reverse complement strand
AAAGCCGAGTACGCCAAACTAAGCTGACCACTCCAAGATTCAGCCGCAAAACGCAATGCCCCAGCAGGGTTCTCGAGCCGAAAACGCAAACCATCTTGTAGCGCCACTTGAAAAGGCATGACTTGCGGCTTCAAAATCAGTTCGCCATTGCCAAGACTTTGTTTGTATGCCAGTAACTCGAGTTGCCCCTGCCCGCGAAGGCTTGAGAGGTTTAGTGAAGCCTTGCCACGAATCGGCAGTTCGGAGGCTTGGGTTTCAAGTTCAATAATCGCCTCGAGTGGAAAAAGCCATTTACCAGACTTTATTTGAACGGGTAATGCCCCACCAATTTCGCCGCTAAAAGCATCATTCTCGAGCCAAGTTGCTGAAATCGGAAACCCTGCCAAATTGCCGTTTAAGTTGCCCCGCAAAGATTTTTTGTCCAGTGCAAGCTGCCCTGAAATTGTGCCTTGGACTTGACTGAGAGCGGTTATATCCAAGTTGCTAAAATCTGCCGAAGCCAAACCACTAGAAGCATAAACAAGTGTGCCTTTACCCTTTGCCGTATCCTTTGCCTCGAGCCGAGCTTGAAAAACCGTGTTTTGTCCCTTGAGGCTGGCGTTTAACTGCAAGGCTGGAAGTTTGGCAATCAGTCCTAGATTGTATTGCAGACTCGGTAAACCAAGTGTGCCGTTTATCGCCACGTTGGTTTGTAAATACTTTGGTAATTCCACCCCAGCTAAACTCGAGAGACGGGTCGGAACATAACCCGTGACATTCAAATTCTGCCAATTCCCAGATGCACCTAAACGCCAGTCGCGCCCAAGTGCAGTTGCCTCGAGATTGCCACGCCAGTTCTTGGTTGGTTGCTCCAAGTTCAGTCCTAAACTTCCTTTGGCACTGATTTTGGCATTTTCTCCTCGAGCCGTGGCATTTAACACGGGCAGTGAAAAACGAGTCTCGAGACTTTGACCACGTAAATTCCCAGAAATCTGCCCAGCCCCAATGGTGGCGTTCGCTTCTGGGTGTTGCACACTGCCAGATTCAAAATTGGCGGTAAAACTCTGGCTTTGTGCGATTGTGACCGTGCCATTGACTTGATTTAACAGGGCGTTCGCCTCAAAACCAGTCGCCTCGAGTTTGGCTGCCTTAAAACGAATCGGTAAGCGTTCCACCACGCCTTGGCTTGTGGCACTTAGACCCAAAGCCATCACCAGACCCGCCGATGTCTGCGCCGTGGCACGACTGGCTTTGGCTTCTAAATCTAGGGCATTACCGGTTAGATTCAGCACCCCACTGGCATTGCTGACTTGGGTTTTGATCCCCGAAAAAGTCCCCGTGGCACTCGAGGCAGTAAACCGAATGATATTTTTATTGTTCTGCTGACTAAAATTCGCTGTTACTCCTCCAGCCGAAATAGGACTCCCCCTGAATACCCCCAAAGCGCTTTTTGCCGTGGCACGAACTTCCAGTCTCGAGTCGCGTTGTTCAATTGTGCCGTTCAGACCTTGTAAACGCAAAGGTTCTGCTTGGTAAGTCCCCACTAAATCCCCGCTAAAATCTGCGCCAAGCACCCCATTCTCGAGTTTGGCATTGCGAATTTGTAACGCCCCAACTTTCCCCGAGGCAGTGAGTACATTATTTTGAAAACGTCCAGTTACAGCAAATTGATTACTGGCTAAGGATAATCCAGTTCCAGACAATAACGAAGCTGGCAACGAACCACTGCCGTTAATTCCAAGATTGTCATACGAACCACGCACTCGAGCCGACAGCCCCGCGTAATTCACTCGAGCATTGACACTGGGAAAAACTGCCCCAGACACGGTTGCCCCCGCAAATTGCCCACCTGTCACTCGAGCCTCGGTAGAAATTTGCAGATTGTTGGAGCGAAGTTGGGCTTCAATCGGAATTCGAGCCACCACCCCACGCACCAAGCCAGTACCACTCGAGTCGGAAATATTTATATCGGCAATGCCTTTTAGTAAATCCCTTGTACCAACTGGGAATACTGGCACTAAAGCACTTAAATCCAGTTTGCCCTTGGCGCTTAAACCAGTCTTCGTAAAACCAATTTGTAAATCCTGCCCATTGCTCTCTAAGTTGCCACTGACTCGAAAGTCTTGGTCAGCCTCAAGCAGAATTTTTCCACCAAGAGATTTATTTTGTGGCACTGCCGCCAAACGCAAATTAAACGGCTCGAGTTGCAACGCCCCACTGAGCGCCGCTTGAAGCCCATTAAAACCTGCCCTGCCCGACAAACCAATTTGTGAACCTTGCCCAAGTGCCGTGATTGTGCCAAAGCGCGTTTTGCCAGTCAGTTTCCCACTGGTTTTTAATTGGTCATAGGTCAAAGTCATGTCGCCGCCCACAAAAGCAGTTTCGCCAGCCGCCCGAACCCGCCAGTCTCGAGGGCGCAGATTGAGCGATTTATCGGTGAAGGTTGCCAGTAATTTACTCGCATTCCAGCGTCCACGAATTTCTTGTCCCACAGCCACGCTCAGCACCCCAGTAAGGTCATCGAGTTTGACTTCTCCAAACTTTAGATTGTAGCCTCGAGCCACCCCTGCTAAAGCAATCCCCGCCCCGTTCAGTACATACTGGGCGTTGTAATCGGCTTGACCACCGGGTTCAAAACGCAGCCCGCGCACAAAAACACTGCCTCGAGCGGGCGTACCATCGGTATTGATAATTGCCCCATTTGCTACGATTGCACCGTCAGCAAGGTTGGCTTCGGCGGTCAATGCTTTGCCATTAAAACGTAGTTTATATGCTCCCGAAATGTTGTTTAAGTCAATTGCTGGAATCTCGAGACTGGCTGGATTCAAAAAACCTGCAATCAATAAATTATTTACTGTTCCAGAAAGTTTGGCTGTGCCGTTGACACTCGAAACAACTGGTTTAGGAAGTGGTAACTGGACACTGCCAAATTTACCAGTCCCAGAAATCTTTTCGCCTTGTAAGTCAACGTTAGCGCCAATATCACCACGTAAAATTGCGCCACCTGCGTTAATCTCAATTTTTTCGCCCAGCACTTCTACTAACCCACTTAGCTCGAGCGGCGCATTCAAAAAATTCCCCGTTAATTCTGGGGTAATAACAATTTTTTCACCAACACTTTTGATGTCTGCCACAGCATTTAAGCTATCCATTCCAATTTTTGTGACTGCCGATGCGCTCGCCTCGAGATGGTCAGTAAATTGCCAAGTGCCACGCAAATTCTGCACTGGAAAACCTGCCGCTTCAAGGGTTTCTAAACCTTTGACCGTGCCGTTAAGTTTGAGTTTCTGCCAACCGCCACCCGAAACTGTCACCTCGAGTGCGCCCTTACCGGGTGTGCTATTGGCAAAGGTTTTCATGATTTGCTCCAAACGCGGAACTAGCTTCCCGTTAATTTTCCAATACTCCTGTTTAGGCTTGGTATCTAGTTCAAAATCGGCTTGTAGACTACCGCCCAAACCTTGCCCTGTTAATTTGGCTTTGACCAAGCCGTTTGTATCAAACGAAGCCTGACCAGCGATGTTAGAAGCCACAAGATTGGGCAATACTTCAACCGCCCCATTCTCGAGAACCGCCTCTGCCGACACACTGGTTGCCGTGACCCGCACCGTGCCACGCAACTTGCCGCCCTGAATATCCATTGGAATCGGTTTTAACCAGTAATTGGCAACTGAGGCATCGAGTTCGGTATCAATCACCAGATTTGGCTCAAAATCCTTGCCAAATTCATACAAGGCGGTGGCAAAGCCGCCACCGTCTTTGGACTCGAGCTTGACCCGCACATTGCCTCTGGTCTTGCCGTTCTGACTTGGCAGCGCACTTTGGCTGAGTAGTGTGACCTTCGCGTCTGGCACAAAAATGTTCTTGCCAACAAACTCGAGAACCGTGTCTGACAAAGCAGCCGAATCCAAGAAAACATGAATTGGTGGTGGTTCGCCGCCCTCTGGCACTGGTGGCAAGCCAGCAGGGTCAAAACTTAATCGCCCACCAGAAACGGCTGCCTCGAGCCGAAGCTCTTTTTTTTGCAGTAATGTTAGAAGGTTGTATTTTGCTTTGACCGAAGCCCCAGAGCCGTTAATAAAAGCACTTTTGACGGTGGCATCCACGGCTTCGACACCCAAGAACAAATTGCCACGCAGCGTCTTGGCATCAATTTCAAAGCCAGCCGCCTTAGCTTGCGCCAAGGCAAAACGCAAGGCTGGTTGTGAACCCGCAGCCAAAAAGACCACCAGTCCCAACAACACAACTATCCCAGCAATAATGGCAAACCAACGACGCATCAACAGGCATTGTAAAGCGTTTTCCCTGAGAAGCCATATGAAAAACTATTGAAACCTTCATTTAACAACAAATTAGGGAAGAAAATGGATTGTGCTGGCATTTCACCCACCATACAAACGCCCACACACTGGATTTGCGACTGGCGAATAAGCGCACCAAAAACAAACCTGAAAATCTAGGCTCGAAGTGGCGGCTGGCTCGAGCAGAGGCGCGAAGGCTCGAGTGATGAAGGGACAAATTAACATGCGCTACCCACTGCGGCTTACCTCCACGAACAGCACTTGCCCTGTCGGGTCAACAGTGACCTCTCCAATTGCTCCGACTGCCTCAGCTAACCTTTGCATATCGCCAACCGTGCGGTATTGAAGCCACCAATCCATGTAACATTCCATGTACCCAACATCTTGGATGTCATCGGCAAAGTTGGCAATTAGTAGCGACCCGCCCGGCTTGACCAGCGCAAACAGTGACCGCGCCACCCGCTCAGCCAAACGTTGGTCAAAGTAATCAAACAGTCCAGCCGAGTAAGCAAAGTCGAAGCTGCCAAGGGTAGCTGCGTGCCGACCAATAGAAATGACCGAATCGCACAGGGTTGTGACACCCAGTTGACCAAAGTTCTCGTTCACCACAGCGAGGCTACGTTGATCTTGATCTAAGGCAATAAAGCGTGCAAATGAATTGCCCGCCTCTACTAACCCTTCCAGTTCGCGCAAGTGTCCTGATGCGACAGAAAATACTTCGGAATCTCGAGGCAACGCCGCCAAACGATCTGCCAGAACCCGTCGTCGGCTGCGAACGGCGGCAGGGGCAGGATTGGCAGCAACGAACCGAAAGATGGCTTGACCAAGATTGGTCGTTGGTTCATCCGTGTGCTGGCGGTAGATCAGGTCAATCAATTCAGCATCGCCTGGATAGCCCCGAGGCTTCATAAACGAGTGACGAGTGAAGGGGTCTTGATGAACCAAGAGTCTAATTGGGTGGGAACGGGCGCGTTCAATGTACTCTTTCCATTCACCCAGAGTCACTGAGCGGCGAAAGTCACGCAACCCGAGACTCAAATCAACCATCGCCCCATCAACATCGCCGTCATGGAAACGAACCGCAAGAGCGTCCAAATTAGGTGGCATCGCAGAACCTATTCTTACCGCGTGACACAAAGATACGCTTCAAAATCATCCCCTTCTTTGAACTCATAAAACCAACTCCTTTCTCGAGTCAACATAGTTTTTCAAATAACCAGATTCAATTTGGTGTACAAGCTCGTCTGATGTGGTTTTCTTGGTGCTGAGATAATGCGTTTTGAGTACAATCTTCTCGAGTTCCAACTGAATCGCTAAACTTGGGTCGCTGCTCGAGAAGTACAAAAAAATAACTTGTGCGGTTGCCATACCAATAAAAACAGGTAAGAAATTTTTGTCCTGTGCAAAAATCTTGATGCTCGAGTGAAATTTTTCCAGTAAACATTGTGCTTGAGTGCTTTTTTCCTTACCAAATTGCTCTTCCAAAAAGTTAAATATTTTCTCGGGTTGCAACAAATAATACCGCCCAAGATGACTAGCCAGTGCTTCGGTTGGTCCTTCAAAAATTCGCATCACTCGAGCATCCCGCAGCATTCTGGCAATCAAGTTATTTTCGGTGTAACCCCTAGCGCCGAGCATCTGCAAGCATTGGTCTAACGCAGTCCAAAGTATTTCTGGGACAACAATTTTAGCCGCTAAAGAAACAAATTCATCCACGGTTTCTTCGGTGTCCAGCATCGGAGCTATGGCATTTAAGAATTGACTAATTTGTTCAGACTTCTCGAGAATTTCCGAGAGTACACTTGTGCTGTACGAATTATTAATCAGTAAACCCGTCGAGACTTTCCGATTCTTGGCGTAACTTATGGCAACCGCTAGAGCAGTACGAATCATCCCGAGGCAACAACCAGCAATTGAAATTCGGGTGAAACGAAACGAGTTTTGAATAATCTCCGCGCCCTTACCAACGTCCCCAAGCAGATTTTCTTGGCAAACATGAACATTTTGGAAATGAACACTGTTTTGAATCACACCACGCATTCCAAGGGTCATGCTCTCGAGTCCCTGCACAATGCCTTTGGTATTTGAATCCAAGCACACGGCAGTAAAACCTTGTTCATGCCTTGCCAGTGTGACCAATACACCAGACCAAGCCCCCGCCCCAATCCAAGATTTTGTGCCATTCAAAACGAATTTGTTATCTCGAGAAACCAAACTGGTTTCGATACGCCTTGGGTCAGAACCCGCGTTTGGTTCGGTCACAGCAATGGCAGCCAATCTACGTCCGCTAATGGCATCGGGTAGAAGCGTGGATTTTACCGATTCAGAGCCATACTGACGCAAGGGCTTAAGTGACAAAAAGTTATGAACGGATAATAGCGTTGCCACCGACATATCCACCGAAGCCACTGTTTCCATAACCTGAATGGCTTGGGATGGTTTCAGGGCTAAACCACCATGTTCTACTGCGCCCTCGAGACCAAAAAATCCTTTGCGTCCTAGCTCGAGAAATAAATGCGGTGGGAGGGTGCGGCGCTCATCGGACTGCATAAAATCCATGCGTTCCGAGCAGAATTCTCTAAACCAAGTTTTAAGATGTTCAACGTTATTTTCCATGTTAAATTCCAAGGTTTTAATGCGCCAAGACAAGCGTGGTTTTGAGTTTTTCCTGAATTTGCCTGCACAAACTTTCAATCAAAGCTGCTGGGCGAGCCGATTCAAAAACGATGTACTCCATCTTGCAGTTGTTATTTCGAGTCAAAGAATGGCTTGACTAGCACTACATTTATTTATTCTTTTGTGTCATCTGAAAGATACCCAAACCTAATCGGAGAAGTCCCATAGAAATTAAGCCAATAAAAACTATTGGACCCATTAAAATACTTAATAAACCACCTCCAATTAAATACAAGCAGCCGCTTTCGACGTTACCTGAAGCAATTTCTTGATAATCCTGATTTTGTTCATTTCGAGTTGCCTGCACTTTAGCGATTAATTCACTGACTACATTCGCATCATGATTTTTTTCAATCAACATTTTTTTAATTTCCCAACCAAGTTTCCCTTTGCGTAGTTCTAAATCAATTTCTTCTGTGAGGTTTTGACTCCAAATTCTCGCCCTTGATTCATCTTTTTCCATTTGAATAACCTCTTTTCAAAAGAGTAATAAGCTCTGTTAAGCACACTATAAAAATAAAAACTTGAATTGCAGGCTTACCACTTCATTACCCAATTTCAGGTTACGGACTTGGAGTTATTGAGCTTAAAAATTGCTTCAAAGAAAGATGACTTTTAACAAGCCATGCAAAACCAAAGGCAATAACACAAAGCAACTCCACCCAGAACAGTGTCAAAGTTTCTATGTTGACAATCCTTAGAATTCCCCAAACAATCCCGACAAAAAAGATAACCATGCCACAAGCCCTGTAAATGTGACCATTTCTTTCCTGCGTTCTCTGCTTCAAATTCTGTGTCTTGAATTGAAGATTAGGAAAGTAGAAATATGCAACAACTGCCATAGAAGAGAATAAAAGTACAGCAAAAAACACATGAAGTGTAGCGGCGGATGTATCTATCCAATTCCAATTCGGAGGACATCCTTTTTCTGTTTTACAATATGGATGAGTAGTAGGCAGCATACCTACTGCAATAGCCGAAAACCCCATAATTCGGTGCAGTAGTGTTTCACTCAACTTATGCAAAATAGGAATTTTTGGACCTACAGGATAACCACGATAACAAAGCAGAAATATGCCAACACAACAAAGGATTGCAACAAACCAATTTCTTGCTTGTGGAACGTAATAAAAAGCACTGACAGACTCTTGTATTTGAATGCTATAAATTAGGCAAATCAAAAGTAGCAAGAATGGTAAAGATACTGCCAAAACTCCTATTGCAAAACGCACATTCAAATAAGAGGCAACCATGTTTGGTGTCGAATTCGTTTTCATTAGATAACCTCCAAAATAGTGTCGGATATTGAAAAAAGAAAAATAGATTGCATTTCCGTAAGACGCAAATTCAACAATTACGGATGAAACTTTTTACCGATTGATTGAATGGCTTCCTTGATACCTTCTGTGCAAAGTATTTGAGGTCTAGCATAATGAAGTAACATATTTTTCATTGTGGTACTCGTTAAAATCTTGGGTGAATCTTCAAATGTACCTGCATGTGGATGGGTACTATAAAACGCATTAAACAGCGTTTTAGCCAATAATTCGTCTTTGGAGTCATACTCATTGAATACTAAAATCCCTTGACGTTTTGCAAGACTTGTAGGGCTTGTTAAGGCTTCGGTAAACTTGACTAGCTCTATTGTTCCTTCAAATGCGGCTAAGTCTGCTTGGGTCACAATAGCTAAATTATCTGCGGCTATAATTGCTCCTACCATAAATAAATCATGCGCTCCATGACAGTCTAAAATAATTCTTGTCACCCCATGTCTGTGCGCCAAAGTGCTTAAATACTTTAAGAAAAGAACAACCTCCCCAAACCCAAAACCCGACTCTGGTGAACCCAAAAAAGATTCGGATGGCTTTCGACTCGGTAAGAAAAAGCAGTTTTTTGGTCTGACTCCAGTTTCGTCAATATCTGTTTGTCTATGTTTTTCTGCGTATAAAAACTCACTGTGCAACTCATGCAGAATGCCTGTTGATTGATAAGTGAATTTATCCCGTAGTTTGACAAATGTTTCTAAGTCCGCAGGCATTTGAATGTTTCGATTTGAAGGGAAAAATAATGTGTCCGATAAGATTTCTTTTGAAAATCTTTGCATCTGACTCAATACAGAACTTGTATCTGAACCCAGTTTTCCAAATTTCGAGGTCAGTCCTCGATTATGTAAATCAAAATCGACCAATAAGGTATTTTCGCTAATCGAGTAATATTCGGTCAAACCTAATGCAATACTTGTTTTTCCAACTCCACCTTTGCCACTGATGACTGCCGTAATACTTGCTTGTTCCTTAACATCACTAAGATATGTCGGCATCTTAAATAAATCCACACTTGGAGATATGTATTGTTTAGCGGAGAATTGGATAGCTTCAGTGAATTTTTTGATTTGTTCTTGATTCCTAGCATCAGTTTTCTGAAAAAGTTTTCTTATGTCTTGAAATAGAATACTTTTTGGCTTTAGGCTGTCATGATCGAATGAAAGCGTTGCACCAATACCTAATGCACCATCAGGATGGAATTTTAGTGTGACACCAAATTCTGGCATATCTAACTCCTTTACTTCAAACTAGAATTCTCGAGCCGTTACCGATTGACATAAACCTGTGCTGCACAAAGTTTTTCTTCTACAATTCTGACCATTTCATTAACTGAAGGGGCTGGGTCTATAAATCCCATGATGTCCATTTGGCAGTCGTAACCAGTATCAAAAAACGGTGGCAAGATTTCTTCTGGGTTACTTGGGTCTCTGAAACTGATTCCTCCGAGCTTGTGGTAAAACCGTGCTGTGTGGTGTCGGTCTGTACCTGCTCCGACTCCCGCATAAGCATCTATGATGTTGGCAAGCGAGTATGCAGAAACCCCTAGCATTGAACCAATGGTGAATCCTTGGCTGGCTTTATCCACTGCTAAGGCGGATATTTCTACAAAACAAGCCTGTTCATTGGGCTGGTGAATAAAGGTAGTTAAGGCAGTTGTGAATTTTTGGCGCAACTCGAGATTCTGCATTCGCTCGAGCAGAACGTATAAATTGAGGTCACAAAGCTCAGGCAAACGTTCACTGGTGTACCAAACTTGGCAACGCATTACACCACGCAATTGCTCTTCGGGACTTAATGCCAAGTAATGCCATGAAAGAACATCATGTTTTGAAATGTGCCTACCTTGTTCGTCTAAATGACTTTCTTTAATTGCCCCATCTTCTAAAAAAACCTTGCCACGCAACTGCTGGAGCTTGGTCAGCCATGCCTCGTGTACATCTTTGTTTTCTTCAACTCGAGAAAATACGCTTGGGATTCGCGCATTGGCTGGCGCTAAGAGTAAAAAGTGATTGTCCTTAAAAATACCGGTATCTCGAGACATGGCACACTCTCCTTACTTCTCGGCTTTGGCGTGACTTAGGGCGGCTTCCCAAATTGGCAGTGGGTAGACTGCCGCGAAGCAATCGAATCCAAATTCAATCGCGCTTTCTTCTTCGGGGTAATCCGTCACAACTTTTTGAATCAGCCTTGCGAGTTCATCGGCATGGGCTATGTCTTCTTTGGCATGAACATCTATAAAACGTTGGGCGTTGCTGGGGAAGCCTTTTTTGGCTAGGGCAACCTGGGCGCGTTCGGTCAGCACTGGGGTTAGGCATTCAAAAAGGTACATATACCCAAGGTAAGCAAATGGGCTTTCGCGCTCGCCAATCATGCGGACAGTGGCGCTCATCACAAAACTGGCGGGGGTGATTTGACGGGTTCGCGCCCATTGTTCGTTCCCACCAAGTTTAATGAAGTCCTCGAGTGCCATTTCGCCGTGGTCAACTTCGGAAAGGTCATGGATAATCATGGGTTTCATCAGGTCGGGACGGGATTTTGGTAAGCGTCCAATGGCAGTAAAGGTCGCTTCTGTTACGTGCGGTCCGTAACTAAAAACCTCGAGCAGGATGTATTTGACGATTTTGGCAACCAGACCCGGTGGTGTGCCGTCAGCTTCGATTAAGCGCACGGTTTCGGTTTGTTCGATGCGTTTGTAATGGGCTTGGAGTTTAGCGGCGAGGCGGTCTGTGAAAATAATAGATTCATCGGTGACTTTCCATTTTTTGCTCATGGGTGTTGCTCCTTGGTTTTCTCTCGAGGGCGTGGTTCTCGAGGTGAGAGGGCGGCTGGGATGCTTGCAAACACTTACTACCCGACTTCAGGTGTCGAAAAGTGGATTTCAAATACGGCGGTTGCCTCTAACCCCAAACGGCTTATTTCAAGTCGTACTTGACTTTCGGATAACTCGAGAAAGGTCTGCACAACCCCTAAAATGGCTTCTCGGGTGGTGTGTATCGTGCCGCTTACGCCTGTTAGCACATCGTCTACAACTGCGCCTTTGGGTGTAAGTCGTACAAAATTGACCCCCTGTTTATCGGCAAGGGCTGTTATTTTCTCGAGGTCGGCTAAGGATAAAGCGCGGCTCTGATGCAATTTTTGCTCCAATAAACTTCTGCTGCTGACCTGCATTTTCTACCTCCTTTTTGTTAAAACAAAAGGTAAATCATGGGGGCTTAAATTGGGCTTAAATTCGGGTCTTGCTTTTTCAACTCCAAATCTTGTATTCCTAGAGAAGTTCAAATAAGGCGGAGTAATGTATTTGAGTTTGCTTGGTTCACCCAAAATTCAGTTTCAAGGGCAACCCAAAAAGCTCTATGCCAAAGCCTTTGCGTTGCTGGCATATTTGGCACTCGAGGGACGCACCGAACGGCGACACCTGGCGGGCTTGTTCTGGGGAGATTCTTCTGACCCCTTAAATAACTTATCGGTGATGCGGGCGCATATTGTTCTCGAGCTTGGCGAAGAAGCCCTGATTTCAGAACTCGAAACCCTAGAATTGGGGACAACAATACGTGTTGATGTTCTCGATTGGCAAACCGAAACCGACCTTGAAAAAAGATTCGCTTTGTACAAAGGCGAATTTTTAAGTGGGGTGCGTTTCAGAGAATGGAAACGTGGTCTGGGTTTAGAGTTTGAAGAATGGCTCGAGCAGAAACGTCAGTTGTTCATCACCGAACAGTCTGAACTGGCGTTTGATTTGGCGCGTCTGACCATCAAAAATGGGCAATTTGAAGCGGCTTTACCACTCTTGGAACTGGCGGCTGGCGATGAAACCGAACCTCGAGAAGAAGCATTGCGTTTGTTGCTTTTGGTTCAAGGTGTACGTGGTGAAACCGATAAAGCCGTGGGGTTTTATACCAGATTCAGCAAATCCTTACACGCTGCTCTAGGTGTAGAACCCACTTCACAAACCAAAAAAGTCTTTGAGTTGGTCAGGTCTGGCTCTAAAACCACTTGCGAGAATACCCTGCGTCAAGAAATGGGCTTGGTACAACCTCGAGCGCTGGTTGTGGTTAGCCAAGTGCCTTTTGTTGGTAGGCAAGACAACTTAAAACAAAGCCTAAATTTTTTGAGGCTCGAGGATTCAGGCAATGCCAAAATGCTGATTTTACAAGGCGAACCGGGGGCTGGCAAAAGCCGTTTAATGCAAGAAATTTTAAAGCACAGCCAAGCAACTCGAGTTCTGCACAGCAAAGCTACGCCAGAAACCCCAATTGCCGAAATTTTAGCTGTTTTTGTACGTCAAGCCTTGGCATTAGAACCAAATAAGCTGGAAAAATTATCAGCCCCCTCGAGAAAAGCCATCGAGTCCTTGTTACTCGAGCAGTCAAACCAAGCCGTCAATACAAACGAACATTTTGATTTGCACAAAGCCCTGTGTGAAGTATTACTTGTAAGTCATCAACCCACAATTTTAGCCCTAGACGACCTACAATGGGCAGACAGCACCACCATTTTACAACTTGGTCAGTTATTACAACACAGCACACCTCATCCACTGCACCTCATTGCTACGCTTCGTCATACCGAAAATAGCCAAGCCAATTGGCAAAGTCTGCTCGAGATTTGCCTGGCAGAAATCATCAGGCTTGAACCACTTTCACAAACCGATTTAGCCCTCTTGATTACGCACCAAAAAAACACAACTTGGGACAGCCAAACACTAAGGCACATGAGTGGAGGTAATCCGCTTTACGCCCTCGAGTTACTGCGAAGCCAGAATTCAAACGCTTCGCAAGTCTCGAATCTGATTCGTTTACGCTTACAACGCTTAGACAGTTTAGAAAAACAAACCCTCGAGGGATTAGCTGTATTGGGCGGCAAGCACGATTTATACACGCTGCAATTAGTCACTGCCCGCAGCCCACAAGAACTGATTGAAAGCACCGAGCAGCTAGGATACAAAGGCTTATTAGGCGATGACCAACACGGAATGCACCTAAACCACGACCTGACCCGTGCGGTGCTGCTCGAGGATATGGGAATGGCGCGTAAAGCCATGTTGCACTTGCGGGCGGCTCGAGCCTTGAAAATGCCAAGCGTGGCAGCGCAGCATTATTGGGATGCACGGCATGTTTGGACACCAAGGGATAGAATTCAAGCGCATCGAGCATTTCAGGGGTTAGCCGACAGATACAGCTTGCACGGTGATTTGGACAATGCTGCAATTTGGTTTGAGCATCAGATAGAAACCAGCCAAGACGATAAAGAACGTCTACAAGTAATTTTGAAACAAGCTGACTGGTACGCTAAAATGAGCAAACACAACGAAGCATTCAATAGACTTGAGCAAGCCGACTTACTATTAGGAAGTATTGAAGATGCAGTTCTACACGCCTACGATGCTGCTATACGCGCAAAATTGTACATCCGCGAAAAAAATAACTACACCCAAGCCGAACACTATGCACAAACAGCCATTGTTCGTATTCGTGGACTCCGAAACAAGAGTGCCGAATCAATTCGAGCAGATGCAGTCACCATTGTTGGTTTGGTCAAACAAAACCAAGGCGACCTCGAGCAAGCTCAACTTCTCTATACAGAATCTTTAGATATTTGGCAACGGCTTGGAAACCAAAGTAATATTGCAGTGTTACTGAACTGTATTGCCGTGGTTTGCGCCATGAGACGAAATTTTGACCAAGCCAAAAGTGTTTGGTTGCAGGCTTTAGAAATTCAAGATAAATTGCTAGACGGGTTAAGCGTTGCAGGAGTCCATAACAACCTATCTACACTCGAGTGGCAATGTGGTAGATACACCCAAGCACTCGAACACATCAAAAAAGCAGAATCCTACTACGTGCAAACCAACTCCGTTCGACTGGCTGATTGTTTTGAGAATCGTGGAGCAATTCTTTTCTTGCAGGGAAATTTTAACGAATCTTTACAGAGTTACCAACAAGCCATTGCAGTACGAGAACAGCACCAGCAGAATATCAAAGCCGAATTGCGGCTTAACCTTGCCGAAGCGCTGTACAAAACCAATAAAGTAGAACAAGCAAAAGCACAAATGAACCTTGTCTGGGATGACCTTGGTCAAAATCAACGTGAAAATACTCCTGTTGGTTTGTATGCAAAATATGTTCAGGGAGAGATTTTCCTTTTAGAGAACAACTTAAATGCCGCACAAAAGCAATTATTAGAAGCTCGAGTTACGGCTGAAAAATTCGGGGACGTTACCTTGGAGAAAACCATTCTCGAGCGATTAGATTTTATACAGCAAGCCTTGGGGGTTAATCTGGAATTTTAATTTTTTACCGTAGATTTTTGTCAAGGCTTTCAAAATATGTTGCAAGAGGTGCTTATGAAAATATTCTTTCCATTGGTGTTAGCCCTTTTATTCGTTTCGTTTAACCTTCAAGGTGGTGCAACGCAAAGTTCTGGAAGCAGTCTGGAGTTTTATCCAAACCCAGCAGCCCAAAACGAATTAGTCATGATAGAACTAAATTCCTCAACAGCGAATACGGATATATTTTTTTTAGATAGATCGGGTGGTTGGATTAAGGTTAATCCTGCAATGAAAACAGATTGTCAAAGGCTTAATATGGCGAGTAATAGACGATCAAGATTTGCAAATTATATTTGCTTTCAAATTCCCAAAAATCTATTGGGTGGAACCCAGAAATTCAAAGTTACAGACGTAGGTGAAGATGAACTCGAGATTCTAGGTTACAGCACAACTTGCCGAAATCCATCTAGTGGCGCAGTAATTACAAGAAATTGTTTTTATGACCCGAATAATGGTGATGAAAAATTGAATACAAGTAATGACTATATTTGGCAAAGAAGCCAAATCATGATTTTTCATGAAAATCAGTTGCCAGATAATGTAGCTGGCTGGATTAACACTTATTTCATGGGCAAAGGGTACAAAAACTCCCAAGAAATCTCTCTCACCTCTAAAATTTCTCTATATGGAATTAAACTTGCCAAAATTTGTAATGGGTATATTTCAATTTACGAACTGAACACAAGTCCAGGTGAAGCCCGACAGAAACTAGATGAAGCCTTTACAAACTACATCGTACCTGGATCAAAAAAATCAATACGAGATAATTACTTGGTTCGTTATTTAGACCCAGTACCATCATATGGACAGCCAAATGGCAATCTCGAGTTGGCAGTAAAGGTTTTTCAAACAGGATATAATCTCAAGAATATAATCAACTTACCTCCGAATTTTTATGCGAACAATCAACACATTGGAATTTTAGATAGTGGTTTCAATAATACAAGTTTTCCCTTCTCAAGCCCCAAGTCTTTCATTGAAATAGGCTATCTAGACAATGGAAAGTCTTTACATGGGACTTTAGTTGCAGAAATTATCAGGCAAATCATTGCTGATACAAAAAATACTATTGGCACTACACATATTACTCCTGTTAAGGTTTGCAAAGATGGTACTTGCCCGCTTGAGGCTGTCATACAGGGCGTTTGCCACGCGGCAGATGTTGGGGCAGAAACCATCAATATGAGCTTTGGGGGTGACACAGATTCAAAGATTATGAAATATCTGATTACTGAAAAACTCAAAAGTGTTAATTATGTGGCATCGGCTGGAAATAGGCAAGAAAAGCTCTATGATATGAATGGTCAAAGCAATTGCAAAGTGAATAATTCGGGTCATTGTGGCGTTTACCAGCAATTCCCTGCAAAAACCGACCGTGTTATTGGAGTTGGTTCTGTAAACCAACTAGGTATTCCTTCCAGTTTTAGTAGTCGAGGAGACTTTGTTGACATTGCTGCCCTTGGAGAATTTAAGCTCACGTCAATGAATTTAGAAGGTACTTCTTATGCCACTCCACTTGTGACAGCAGCCTTAGCAATTGCAAAAGCGAATAAGAAGGATGCGTCATGGCTGTTAAAACCATTGGATACTGCACAAACCTACGGTGGTTGCCGTTCTTGGAATCCAAAACCTCAAGGCATGGGTTGCGGCATTCTCGATCTCTCTAATCTTGGAAAAAAGTAAAGTATCTCAAAACCATACCCTCGAGACACCTGCTCGAGGGTACTTTTTTGCTTCCCGCTCGAGCTTACGCCACAGCGCATCCTGTGTCTTCACACCTGAATAGTGGTACAAATCCTAGCCCAATCTCGGCTTTGCTCACTCCCTAGGAGAAAATGAGGCTTGCCATTTGGATTGACCTCGATTTTTAGGTTAAAGACTAAGGGTACAACCCACGCAATGCCCTCGCCTCGAGAACTCGAGTACACGCCACAATAAAAGTTGCGGTTCGCATTGTCACGTTTTTATCTTGGGCGACATCCCAAATGCCCTTAAAGGCTTCAACCATGATTTTTTCTAAACGTTTGTTGATTTCGTCTTCTGTCCAAAAGAAACTGCTAAAATCCTGCACCCATTCAAAGTAGCTTACCGTCACACCACCAGCATTTGCTAACACGTCCGGCACAACAATAATGCCGCGTTCACGCAGGACATCATCGGCGGCTGGAGTGGTCGGTCCGTTTGCACCTTCGACCACAATACGGGTTTTGATTAAGTGGGCATTCTCGAGGGTGATTTGTTTTTCTAAAGCGGCGGGGATTAAAAATTCGGTTTCGACATTCCAGAAATCATTTTTGGCTATGGTTGTGGCTTTCGGGTAGGCGGTCACATCTGGATTTTGTTTCATAAACTCGAGCAGGTCGTGTGGGTTGATGCCGTCGCCATTAAAAATTGTGCCAGACACGTCTTGAATCGCTACGACTTTTGCACCGTGGTCATGAAAAATTCTTGCCGACGCATTACCAACATTACCAAAACCCTGCACCGTGACTCGAGACCCCGCAATGTCTAAACCAATACGATTAGCAGCTTCGCGTCCAGCCACAAAGACACCGCGCCCAGTCGCATCACGCCTGCCGAGGCTGCCACCAAGGGCAATTGGTTTACCGGTCACTACACCTGTAGCGGTGCGTCCTTGGTTCATGCTGTAGGTGTCCATCATCCATGCCATCGTCAGTTCGTTGGTGTTGACATCGGGGGCTGGAATGTCTTTGTCTGGTCCAATAATAAAGTTGATTTCCGAGGTGTAGCGCCGTGTCATCTTCTCGAGTTCACCACGCGATAATTTTCGTGGGTCTACCCGAATTCCGCCTTTAGCGCCGCCATAAGGCAGGTTTACCGCCGCGTTTTTAACCGTCATCCAAGCGCTTAATGCCATCACTTCTGAAAGCGTTACATCTTGGTGATAGCGCACCCCTCCCTTACCGGGTCCACGTGAACTGTTGTGCTGGACACGGTAGCCTTCAAAATGGGCAATGCTGCCATCATCGAGTTGAATTGGTACGTCCACAATCAAAATGCGTTTTGGGCGCTTTAAGGTCTCGACCCAGTAGGCAAGTTTCCCAAGGTATGGGGTCACACGGTCTACTTGCTCGAGGTAAATTTCCCAAGGTCCTAGGTTATCGTGATTTAAGTAAGAAGGAACTTCATGTTGGTGCATTTTTGTCTCCTGTGGAGGGCTATGAGCTATGGGCTATGAGCTTTGTTTTCCGCTGTTCTCTATGGGTATAAGCCACGTAAGTTGGTGCTTTCGTTGATTCGGCTGACTGCCAGAATAAATGCGGCTTGACGCAAATTGACATCGCGCTCGAGTTTTACGGCGTACACACTGTCTAGGGCGTGTTGAATATGTTGTTCTAGGTTGCTTCGGATTTCGTCTTCTGTCCAGTAAAAGTTGTTAAAATCTTGTACCCATTCATAATAAGAAACGGTTACACCACCCGAATTGGCTAAGTAATCGGGGATGATGACCCGTCCTTCGCGCTCGAGAATGGTGTCGGCTTGTCTGGTGATGGCATGATTTGCGCCTTCGGCAATGATTTGGGCTTCGACTTTGGCGGCGTTACCGACATGAATTGCGCCTTCGCGCACGGCTGGCACAAGAATATCTACGGGTAAAGTCAGTAGCGATTCGTGGTCTATGCGTTTTGCGCCGTTAAACCCGATGATCGTGCCGTGCTGGTTTTTATACTCGAGCAGGGCTGGAATATCAAAGCCGTCATGGGCGTAAATCGCGCCACTCGAGTCAGAAACCGCCACAATTCGCACACCGCGTTCATATAAGCCTAGGGCAGCGTAACGTCCGACCATGCCAAAACCTTGAATCGCGGCACTGGCTTTTTCTAAGTTGATGTTTTCGCGCCTCGCTACCCCAAAGATGCTATAGGCAATGCCGCGCCCAGCCGCTTCGACTCTGCCAATGCTGCCGCCAAGTGCCACGGGTTTGCCAGTTACCACACCAGTCACGGTACTGCCTTTGTTTTGGCTAAAGGTGTCCATAATCCACGCCATCACCTGCTCGTTTGTGCCAGTGTCTGGGGCGGGAATGTCTTTGTCTGGTCCGATTAAATCCACCAATTCGGAGGTGTAGCGCCTTGTCATGCGTTCAATTTCAGGTTTTGAGAGGGTTTTTGGGTCTACGTCTATGCCGCCTTTTGCACCACCAAATGGCAGGTTCATGACCGCACACTTAATCGTCATGGCGGCGGCTAAACCGCGTACTTCATCTAAGTTTAAGCCCGCCCGGTAACGGATTCCGCCCTTCGAAGGTCCGCGTGAAATGCTGTGTTGGACTCGGTAGCCGGTAAAAAAACGGACACTGCCATCGTCCATACGGGCGGGTACGGAAACCGTGACCATACGTTTAGGATGACGCAGATACTCGAGGGTTTCTGAACTGGCTCTAAAGTAGTTTTGGGTGGTTTCGATTTGGTCAATAAAGGCGTGCCAGAGGTTTAAGTCCTCGGTTTGGGGTTCATTGCGAGCTTGTGGCTCGTGTTGGTTCATGTGTCCTCCGTAGTGCGTGACAAATCCTCAAAACTACCTCGAGGTTCTTTGATTGTGCTTCGGTGGAGGATTATACACCCCTTGCAAACGTTTGTTTGGTTAATGCCAGATGAGACCGCCTAGTCAATCGAGCTATGGGCGTTTCAGCCAACCGAAGATGTTGCGCTACGCGGGGCTTTTAAGCGCCCCAATAAATCCATGGCTGCTACAGGTTTAGAAAAATAATAGCCTTGTGAACGATCCACCGCTAAATCACGCAACGCCAAAAATTGCGCTCTTGTCTCCACACCTTCTGCCACGACGCTCATCCCAACATGCCGCGCCAATAAAACAATGAGTTTGACCAAAGACCAACCCGAATCACCCGGCTCGAGATGCGAAACAAAACTGCGGTCTATTTTTAAGGAATTAACTGGCAGTTTTTGTAAATACGCTAGGCTCGAGTAACCCGTGCCAAAGTCATCTATGGCGGTTTGAATCCCTTGGGCTTGTAAACGCTGCAAACGCTCGGCAGCGAGGGCGGTATCGTTCATCAAAGCACTTTCGGTGACTTCTAGTTCAAGCGCTTTTGGGTCAAAATTGGTTTCTCGCAGGACTCGAGAAACCGTATCCGAAAAATCTGCCCGCATTAACTGCTGCACATCTATGTTGACTGCCAAAGCCACATTTAAGCCGTCGCGTCGCCATTGACCGACTTCTTGGCAGGCTTTGCGTAAAATCCATTCACCCATTGGCACAATCAAACCAGACTCGAGCGCCACTGGTAAAAACCGCCCCGGCGCAACCAAACCTTCTTGCGGATGCTGCCAGTAAAGCAGTGCCTCAACCACAATCACTTGTTGAGCAGCATTGACTTGCGGCTGATAGCGCACCACAAATTCGTTGCGTTCAAGCGCACGGCGTAAAGACACTTCGGTGTTTAAGCGTTCTTTGGCAAGGCTATTCATGGCAGGGTCAAAACGTCTAAAATTACTTTTACCACTGCGTTTGACCCCATTCATGGCGGTGTCGGCATTTCGCAGCAAAATTGTGGCACTTGTGCCGTCGTCCGGGTAAATGGCTGCTCCAATACTGGCGGATAAAAAAAGTTCCACCCCCCGAATCGAAAGCGGATAAGACAAGGCTTTAAGCATTTCTTTGGCTAGGGCTTCGGCTTCCGAAACCTGTTCTAAATGATGGACCACCAAAGTAAACTCGTCGCCGCCCGGACGCGCCAACATATCCCGAGACGGCAAAATGGTACGCCAACGGTCGGTCACGGTTCGCAGCACCTCATCGCCGACCTCATGTCCAAGGGTGTCGTTGATTCGCCGAAAACCATCTAAATCTATTTGCAGCACCGCCAATTTCCAACCGCGTTGCAACGCCACTTTTAAGGCACCCTCAAGGTGACGCTCGACCCCGTAACGATTCGGTAATTTGGTCAGGGTATCGGTACTGGCTTGGTCATCTAAGCGGTCAATTAGGGTGCTGCGTTCAATCACCAAGGTGGCTAAACGTGCCACATTTTCAAAATGCTCGAGTTGACTGGGGGTTGGCGCACTGCTGCGTGAAAAATGCAGTTCAAGCGCCCCAATCACCGCGCCGTCTGCTGAAGAAATCGGGACTGCCCAAGAACTCGCCACCCCACTCATCAGCATTGCCCTATCCATATTGATCCAACGCGGATCGTCTTGAATCGCTTCAACCACGGCTGGCACAGCCTCCAGAATCGCATAAGAAGCCGTCCCATGCCCTAAACCAATTGGTACACCATCCAGCAGCGAACGCACCAGTGGTCGCCAATTGGGAGCGACTTGTAAAACCAAACGCTCGGCTTTACGCATAAAAACACCCGCCGTTGACCCTGCAAAAATCTTCTCGAGTAAGCCCGTTAAAGTTTGCAGCGTTTCGTTGAGGGGCGCACCACGCAGCGCCAACTCGAGAACCCGATTGCGGTATGCCTCCAGAAGTTCGTTGCTTTTGCGTTCGGTAATATCGCGCCGCCACGAAACACGATTGGTAATCACCCCTAGTTCGTTGCGAATCGGCACTATCGAAAGCTGCACCCAAAGCGGTGTGCCATCTTTTTTATATTCAATCGTTTCTAAATCAACCGATTTGCCAAGTCGCAAATCGGCTTTGGCACGGTGGTACAAATCGGTATCACCATAAGCCCCTCGTAGTAAACCAGCCGTCTGCCCAAGCGATTCTTGGGGCGAAAAGCCCATCAGATTAGAAAAAGCCGCATTGACAAAGATAATTTTTGAATTCTGTTCGTTACCATCGTCTGGGACAGCGATTTCACTGATTAAAACACTCTCATCGGCGTTCAGCACCGCCGATTCAAAGAGTTGTAGGCGCTGGTCGAATTCGGATAGGGCGGCTTTATCCTCGGCTCGAGCTTGGGTTTGCTTTTTAGATTGCTGGCGCAAAAAACCGTTTTCTAAGGTCGAAGCCACCAACACCGATAAACGCTCGAGTTGAACCACTTGGGCTGGGGTCAGTTGCACCGCTTGGCGGTACATCAGCATCAAAACCCCTGCCACGGTATTTTCTAAAACCACTGGCACAGCCGCCACCACCGAAACAGCTTGTTGAATCGTGCGTTCTGACCAATGCAGGTATTGTTGTACCACCAAAGGTTCAGCACTTGCCCAGACCCGTCCGGGAACATCCACACCTTTATCAAAACTGGTGGCAACCTCTAAAGCCAGACCTTCTGCCAGCACACGCTGCATCGAAGTTCCAGCCACCACATAAAGCGCCACACCATCGGGTATAAAAACTGTTGAACACAATGCCATGATTGTTTGTAAAGCATCACGGTCAGAAGAAAGCGGTTTTGAAACTTGCATGGTTTCTATTATGCCTTAAACTTTTGCAAATTGTGGTATAATTTGGCTTCGCGTATTAAACCTTTTCCTAAAACCAAACTTTGGATTGGTCACAACCATACACTAGAGGGAGTATTGTCACCACATGGCTCGCATTAACCCAAATTCAACTGACCAACTCCCTAATCCTTCTAAGGTCTGGCGGGCTGAGCCGCAACTCAATAATTATTTATTGGGGGCTTGGAGTGCAGCCTCGGCGCGTCAATCGTGGACAAGTTTTGTGGTTACTCCAGACCAACGGGTAAAAATCACGGCTGGCAGTAAAATCATGAGCGGTATGATCGAAAGCCATGCCAGTGGCAAGTTGTTACTAACCTTATACGCTGGGGCTGGCGAAAGCACCGCTCAACTTGAAGGTACATGGCATATTAGTGGGCAAGAACTTCGACTCGAGTTCAAAGCCACCGATATGATTTTTGTGCAGACCAAAGCCACGAACCATTAGCTTCTGGTGTCCCAGACGGGTTTCTCGAGTCAAGAGGGCGAACACAGAGATTCACCCACAGACATCAGTTCAAGGAAATTTACAGTTCAGAACAACAAAACCCATTGCTCAAAATGGAGTAGCCCATACCGCGTTCCAACCCTCACCCAACTCGCTTAAGCTCGTTACCCTCATCCCGCCAAAAAGCGCGGGAGAGGGTTGTTCGGTTTCTTTTGTTGTTCAAATAGAGGGCTAGAAACAAAAAAACACAGTTTTCACACGTCTTTCAAGATATACAGAAGTCAACACTACTCACTAACCCTCCCCAAGCGAAGCGTTTTTTGGGACTGCAACAGGTCGAGCGAAGCTCGTGGAAACGTAGGAAGAAAGCAGCAAGGAGTCCAACAGGTGGCGAGCCTAAGCGAGACGGGAGAGGGGCTGACTGACTGTGATTTTTTGCGTACTGAAAGGCTTTGGCTCTTAGCCTGATACCTATGCTGTCTCGAGGGCAGAAGCCCGCATTGCCTCGAGAGCTGCTTCTAAGCCAGTCGTTTTTAAGCCGCTTCCTTGGGCTAAATCTGGTTTTCCGCCGCCTTTACCATCAATAAACGGCAACCCAAGCGCTAAAACATCCCGCGCTTGGGTTTTGGTATTACGCCCACAAGTCACCGCCAAAAGTGCCTTTGAACCATCCACTGCCCCCAAAATAGCAATCAGGTTTTCACGCAAAATACAGGCTTTGGCAAGCTCTGGCAGCAGCGTCGCATCGTCTAGCAGATGCACCACCACACCACGCAGAAAACTCGAGGCAATTCGGGCTGCCAATTGAGTCTGCAATTGTGAAATTTCCAGTTTGCAAGCCCCGAGTTCATTCAAGGCTGCCACAGTGCGTTCAGGGACAGAATCCAAGCCACTCGAGAAACGCAAACCCAAAGAAGCCACAAAATCGTGTTTGAAGCGGTAATCCTCGAGTAAGCGTGTTCCGCAATTAAAATAAATTCTGGTGGCTGTGCCTTTAATCCGTTCAATTTTAAGGATTTTTAGAAGTCCAACTTCGGAGCTTTTACTGGTGTGCGTTCCACCACAAGCCGTGTAATCAAAATCGCCAATTTGTACCACCCGAATTAAACCCTGCACTTTTGACGTGCGGCGCAAAGGAACAGCATGAATTTCCGAGTCTGGTACTTCATAGGTACTAATTGGTAGCGCTGCTATAATTGCATCATTAACCATCTGTTCGGCTTGCATTGCCATTTCCCAAGTTGTGACCCCGGTTAAATCCAAAGTACAAACCGAATGTTCCATATTGACCGCTAAAACATGGAAACCCAGCCGAAAAAAAGCCTGTCCAAGCAAATGTTCACCCGTATGCTGCTGCATCGCGTCAAAACGCCGCGCCCAATCAAGCTGACCATGTACCTCTGTGCCAAGACTTAAATCGGTATCCAAATGATGCCAGATTTTTCCTTCCTCGAGACTGGTTTTTTGTACAGGTACACCATTTAATGTGCCAAGGTCATAAACTTGTCCACCGCCACCGGGGTAGAACGCGGTTTGAGACAGACAAACTGCGCCTTCTCGAACCTGAACAACGACAGCCTCAAACGAAGATAAATAAGCATCAGAACGAAATAATTGAACAGTCATCAAACACCCTCACTCGAGAATTACAAATCCAATAACAAGAAATAGAGCAGAAAACGGATTACTCAGGTTGGACGAGGCATGCCTCGCCCCTACGGTAAAGCGATCTTTAATCATCGTACTTTCACTCGAGAATACAACGCGCTGGAGCGCCATCCGCACCCTCTAAGTTCAGTGGCAAACAGACCAAACGGTACCGCCCAGCTTGAACACCATCCAACGCCAGACTCTCGAGAATACAGACCCCACTTTTAGCCAATGCCGCATGACCGGGTAAATCGGTGCTGGTCAGGGTATCGGCGCTTGGTGCATCCGTACCGATTAAATCAATTCCGTGTTGCGCCAAAAACGGCGGTAAACTTGGGCTGACCACTGCCCACTCGAGTGGAAAAGACTGCCACGCATTTGGCTGCCCGGTGTAAAACAAAACCTTGGTCACACCCGTTAAATCCAAGTCCCTGAGCAAATCTGGGTTCAGTTCAGTTGCCCCAACCGCATCCACCACCAGACACGCCCCGACCCACGTTTTAAGCGGAATCTCATGGAGTTTTAAGCCACTATCTAAATAATGCCAAGGCGCATCCACATGCGTTCCCGTATGGGTACTCATGGTCACAACCCCAACATTGACAGGCGCACCATCCGCAATTTTAACTGGCACGGTATACGAGACGGGTGTATCACCAATCCAATTTGGACTGAAATTTGAGATTCGGCGCGTAATATCAATCATAAGACCGCCTCGAGCAGCACCCAATCTGCCATTTGTTCACGCCGTAACAGCTTAAAACCATGCTCGAGTAACGCCCCTAAAACCAAGTTCTCACGCCCACTCGAGGTATCCCACGTGATTTGTTCAGCTGCATCAGCTTGTTCAGTTCCCGCTAAAATGCCCGTTAAAATTAAACGCCCATCCTTTGCCAAAGCTGATTTGTATTGCGGCATAAGCATCGCGTGAAGCTCAGCAAATAAATTTGCCACGACCACATCAAACGGCGCAAACAGCAACATATCCTCGAGAACCCCAGCTTGGAAATCTATCTGCACATGGTTCTGAATAGCATTATCAAAAGCCACTTTGAGGGTACTGGCATCATTGTCCACACCAAAGGCTTCTGCTCCAAGTTTGGCTGCCACGATTGCCAAAATTCCTGTGCCAGCCCCGACATCCAAGACTTTTTTACCCTCGAGATGAACGCCCTGCAAGGCTAAAATTGCCATATGGGTTGTCTGATGCTGCCCTGTGCCGAATGCCAAACCGGGTTCAAGCAACAACTGCACCTTGGCATGACTGGCTGGCTCGAGCCACGGCGGGGTAATGGTCACATCCCCAATGGTTACAGGCAGTACACTGGCACGATAGGCGGCGATCCAATCGGTATCATCGGCTTTTGTCCATGTACCAGCAAAAGGCAAGGGAATTTGAGTCTCAAAAAAAGCCAGCACCGAACCATTATCTTCAGTTAAACCCTGACAACCAGCGTCCCAGAGGTCTGGGGTAATCGCATCTAAATTCTCGAGTGTTCCAAGCAAACGGTATATGTACACCCTTGCATTCTAAGGGTCTTGCAGTAAAACAAAAAGCCTGAGAAAAAACGCAATTGGTCACGAACTCCCCCAACGCTGGGACAATTCCTAAGCAATCTCTTTATTTTCTCAAGCCGTGCTTGAAATCGAGAAAATAAAATGGTGCATTTTGGCTGCTATCTTTAGCTGGTCAATCCCACCAATTCGGCTGAAATCTGCCATAAGCGTTCAGCATTGGCGAGGTCTCGAATATAGGGCATAAAACCTGAGTACGGTTGGGTAGGGTCGAAAGGCAGCGCTTCACGGCAATCCTCGAGATACAAGCCGCCAATACCACTCAGTTCTGGAGCAACGGCTGCCCAAATTGTGGTGGCTGCACCTTGCTGGGTGGTCTTAAATAAAGGGTTGACTACACCTTGTTCGTCAATCCAGCCCATAGCAAGTTGTTCTTCAATTGGCAAGAACTTTTGCAAACCCGTGGAAATCCCGCCCGGATGTAAGGCATTGGCGGTGATGCCTTCCGAACTGTAAAGCTGATTCCATGCCACTGCAAATAAGACATTGGCTGTCTTGGACTGTCCGTAGGCTTGCCATTTTTCATAAACGCGCTGTTGGTAGTTCAAATCTTCAAAATGAACATCTGAACGTTGGTGAGCAAGCGAACTGACCATAACCACTCGCGCTGGCGCGGCGGCAAGTAAAGCTGGTTGTAACAACCTAGAAAATAAGTAATGCCCAAGGTGGTTTGTACCAAACTGCATTTCAAATCCATCTGTGGTGTGCGAAAATGGCGTTGCCATCACACCAGCATTATTGATCAGTAGATTGATCTTCGACCATCTTCCAAGAATTTGTTTGGCAGCAGCACGCACCAAAGCCAAAGAAGCCAAATCCAGTTCGATGACATAAGCCTTGGGGTTGTTGGTGTCTTGGCGCAATTGTGCAGCCACTAATTCACCCTTTTCAGGGTCACGCACTGCCATAACCACTTCTGCGCCTGCTTGCAATAAGGCTCGGCAAGTTTCAATGCCAAGACCAGAGCTTGCCCCAGTCACCAATGCAGTTTGACCCTGTAGATCGTGACCTGCAATCACCTCGAGGGCGGTTGAACGATAACCAAATGAAGATGTGATTGACATAAAACTCCTTTTAAGACTCTGTCTCTGTGGTGGGCTTGGTAGTACACTCTTTGCTATGGGCAATTTTATGCCGAATAGCAACTAAGTTGGCTTGCAAATCAGCAATTTGTTGCTCGACTTGCTTTGCGTGGGCTTCAAGCATGGTTAAACGCATGGCTAGGGTTTGATCGCCTTGGAGAAATAGCGCTAAGTAGTCTCGTATCTCGGACAACGGCATTCCAGTTGAACGCAAATGATTTAAGAACTGAATCCATGCGAGGTCAGTTTGCGTGTAGCGCCGATGCCGACTCGAGGCATCTCTGTTTGGACGCAATAAGCCAATGCGTTCATAGTAACGTAGGGTATCGGTACTTAATCCCGTTTTTTTGGCAGTCTGCTGAATGCTCAATTCGGTCACACTTGAACCTTACAACTTGGAGTGGACTCTAAGTCAAGCTACTCGCAAAATTTCATTGTTTTATGTCACTTCTCGAGTCTTGGGTCTTGCATGGCATTGCGTTAATGACTTGGGATTTTAAGTGCTTCCCGTGTAACAATCAGATAATGACACCTCCAATAGCTGTCAGCGCTACCATCAAAGCAGCCCGCAATTCAGTCAGTGAGTCATAACAACG